>JBBUAE010000038.1:0-8202 GCA_038061005.1 Patescibacteria group bacterium
AATGTGGATTTTGACGAGGTGGCGATTACCCGCGAAGTCTTTCGCGATGGCTCTAATGAATATTCTATCAATGGTACCAAAGTGCGCCTGCGCGATATTCTGGAATTGCTTAGTGCTGTGTCGCTCGGGTCCACCGGACACCATATCATCAGCCAAGGAGAAGCCGATCGGATTTTAAACGCCAATATCTACGACCGGCGTTCCATGATTGAAGAGGCGCTCGGTCTGAATATCTATCAATGGAAAATTACTGAAAGCGAAAAAAAACTGGAGAAGACAGACGAAAACATTAAACAAGTAGAATCGCTGAGGCGAGAGATTGTCCCTCATCTTAAGTTCTTGAAAAAGCAGGTGGAAAAAATTGAAAAAGCGGATGAACTGCGGTGGGAGCTCAAGACGCTCTACTTAGAATATTTGAAAAAGGAAGACATTTATCTGCGGGAGTTTCGTCTGCAGATTGAGCGGGGAAAAATCGCACCAGCCCAAGAATTGGAACGGGTGGCCAACCGTTTGAATTCTCTGTCCACGGCTGTTCTGCAAATGGACACCCCGGACGGCACGAGAGAATTAAACGAGATTGAGAAGAAATTACGCACCATTCGTATGACCAAAGATGAATCAACGCGGCGATTGGGGCGGCTGGAAGGAATGTTGGAAATTAAAAATGAACGGCTCTCGGCGAGGGCGGAAGAACAAAAAGATCGGGTGATTGATTACGCGCGAGTGGAGCATCTGGTTACTAATATTGATAATTTTTTGAAGGAGGCGGAAGAATGCGTGGAACTCCAGGCGGTGAAAAAAGTGCTCGCGCAGATCAAGTTTTTGGTTGGGAATTTTACGACGGATAATCTCCGCCTCGCCGGCGGACAGGGGCCGGCGGATCACAGTCAAAATAATGAGGCCTTAGCGGACGAGCTGGCTAAATTGCAACAGGAAAAAGAGGGGATTGAGAGTGGTGTAGCGAAGATGGGAGAGGAAGAAAATCAACTCGGTCGCGATTATGACGGTCTAAAAAATCAAATAGAGCGGGCAAAAGAAAAAACGCGCGGAGCGGAACGGGAAATTTATGAACTACGCAGTCGCCGCAGTGAATTAAAAAACACCTTGGATGCCTTAGTGGCCAAAGAAGAACGCTTAGCGGTTGAAGAGCAGGCCTTCAAAGGAGAGATTGGCGAGGGAGCAGTTTTAGTCAATCGGGAAATTTTAAATTATGCCGACTATGTTTTGCCTGATGACTACGCGCCAATGGCTGAACGAGTGGAGCAAGAAGCCAAGCGGCGCCAAATTGAGAAAATAAAAATTCGCTTGGAAGATATGGGTATGGAGGGAACGGATGTTTTGGAAGAATACAAAGAAGTGACGGCGCGTGATGAGTACTTAGCGCGAGAACATGGTGATTTACTTAAGAGCAAAGAAGATTTGAAAGTGGTTATTTTAGATTTGAAAAAGAAAGTAGATACGGAATTTAAGGACGGCATTTCTAAAATTAACCGCGAGTTTCAAAAATTCTTTGAATTGATGTTTGGTGGCGGTAATGCCAGTTTGGAAGTGTTGGTGATAGAGGAAAAGACTAAGGAGGAGGAAAGGGAAGGGATTGACCCCGTAGTGAATTTTAGCATTGCCCCTAAGGGGCGGGCTGAAGCCGATGCCAAAATTCACTACGGGGTTGATATCAATGTTAATTTACCGAAGAAGAAAATTCGCGGCTTGCAAATGTTATCCGGGGGAGAACGGGTGCTCACTTCCATCGCACTACTCTTTGCGATGTCACAAGTTAATCCACCACCCTTTATGATCTTAGATGAAACCGATGCGGCGTTGGACGAGGCGAATTCACGTAAGTACGGCGATATAATTCAAAGCTTGTCCAAATACTCCCAACTGATTTTAATCACGCATAATCGCGAAACAATGTCTCGCGCCGGTATTATTTACGGTATCACAATGGGCGCGGACGGCATCTCCCGCCTGCTCTCCATCAAATTTGATGAAGCGACTGATTATGCCAAAGTATAATCTATAATTTTACGATTTACCCGCCAAAATTTTTGCCAATGCGCAAAGCGCAAAGGTGTAGACGGATAAAAATGACGAAACACAAGCTTGTTTTAGTGAAAATATGATTTTAACTGTAACCTTTATTGGCAAAAAATTAGGAGGGTGAAGATCTAGACCAATATATAATCGATAATCTTTCTACTTAGGTCTGCTTTCTTCACCTTAATCTTCACTAAATCACCCAAGCGGTAGCGCTTTTTGGTACGCTCGCCAACCATGGCGAAACGCTTCTCGTCAAAGTGGTAATAATCGTCTTTTAGATCACTTAAACGCACCAGCCCTTCGGCCTTAGTCTCCAATTCTTCCACATAAATACCCCAGTCGGTCAAGCCGGAAATAATACCATTGTAGGTTTGGCCGATTTTGTCCCCCATATATTCCACTTGTTTGTATTTAACAGAGTCGCGTTCGGCTTCAGCGGCCAATCTTTCCTGCTCGGAGCAGTGAATGGCCAACTCGGAATATTCGGCCAAGAGTTCTGCGGATGGTCTTTTACCCGCCAGATAAATTTCCAATAGGCGATGCACCATTAGATCAGGATAGCGGCGAATAGGCGAAGTGAAATGGGTGTAGTGGGGGAAAGCCAGGCCAAAGTGGCCGATATTTTTGGTGGAATAAATAGCTTTTTGCATGGCACGGACGGTGGCGCGGTGGATCATGCTTTCTTCCGGACTGCCGATGGAACGGGCAAGCATCCGATTAATTTCAACCGAGGAAATTTTCTGGCCGCTTAATTTTAGTCCGTAGCCGAGCGGATCTAAAAATTCTTTCAGGCTAATAATTTTTTCCATATCGGGTACTTCGTGGACGCGATAAACAAAAGTACGATCCTGGCCTCTGTTTAAACGCGACACATACTCGGCCACTTTTTTGTTGGCCAAAAGCATAAAATCTTCAATTAGTTTATGCGAATCAGTGCGCTCTTTTTTGTAAACTCGTATCGGCCGGCCATTCTCGTCCAACTCAAATTTTACCTCTTCATCTTCAAAAATGAGGGCGCCTTCCTCAATCTTTTTCTCCCGCAGTTTGTAAGCGAGCTGGTTTAAAATCTGAAGTTCTTCATAAAATAGTCCTTGCTTATTATCCAAAATCCATTGTACCTCCTCATAAGAGAAGCGTTTATTGGAACGAATGATGGTTTTGCCGAACCATTCCTTAAGCACTCGGCCGTTTTTATCCATAGTGAATACGGCGGAGAAGGCGAAGCGATCCTCGCCCTCTCGCAAGCTGCACATATCATTAGACAAAACTTCCGGTAACATCGGGATGGTTCGATCTACTAAATAAATAGAGGTAGCACGATCCCGAGCTTCTTCGTCTAGCTTAGTATGAGGCCGAATAAAGAAACTCACATCCGCAATATGTACTCCGACTTCGTAAGTATTGTCGTTAATTTTTTGGAATGACAGGGCGTCGTCAAAATCTTTGGCATCGATCGGGTCAATGGTGAAAGTGGTGATAGTACGGAAATCCCGGCGTTTGGCCGCCTCTTCAGCCAGATTGGCAAGAGCGTGATTTTTGGCGACTTTAGCCTCTCGTTCCACTTCCGCAGAAAATTCCGGGCGAAAACCCTTTTCCAGCACGATGCTTTGCATCTCGGTTTCATGCTGGCCGGCCGGGCCAATGACCCGCAAAATTTGGCCCAACGGGTCACGCTTGGGATCGGTCCATCTCACGATTTTAACCAGTACCTTGTCTTTTTCTTTAGCTTGGCCAATTTCATGGGGAAGAATGATAATATTGGTATACATTCTTTTATCATCAGTCACGACAAAATAAACCCCATCTTCTCTTTGAAGGGTGCCGACAAACTCCTCCCTTTTTCGTTTTAAGACTTCCACTACCTCTCCCTTAAGTTCCGTTTGTTTTGTTCCCAAGGGGTGAAGAAGGATTTTTACCCCATCGCCGTCTAAGGCAGTGTTGAGGAACAAAGTGTCTATTTCCACTGTCTTGGCATTCGGCCCGCCTGCCGGCGAGGCAGGCAGCAAAACCGTCCCAATGGCTCGGGCGTTAATGCGGATAGTCCCGACTTGCCCTATTTTGATTGGCTCTTTCTTATCTTTATTTTTCCTCATTTAGCCAGTATATCACAAATTAATTGACTTTTACGCCTTTTTTTATTAATATATTCCCATTATGTTAATAATTCGTTTGCAAAGAGTTGGACGCAAAAATGACCCCTCCTTCCGGGTGGTGGTTACCGATTCCCGCCATTCCACTAAAACCGGTAAGTTTATTGAAATCGTCGGTTCTTATGATGCCCGCCAATCCGCCAGCCGGCGGACGCAACTTAATGCCGAAAAAATCAAAGAGTGGATCGGCAAAGGCGCGCAAGTATCCGAGACGGTACACAATTTACTCGTGAAAAATAAAATTATTGAAGGGCAAACAATCAACCTTGTCCCCGAGAAAAAAGTAGTTCCCACCTCCGCCGAGGCTACGGTGGGTAAGGAGGAAACTCTCGCAGAGGAACCAGTTATTGAACCAGAACCTGTCACTTCCACTACGGCGGACAAGGAAGATACTCCGGCCGAAACTAAAGATGAAGAGTCAAAAGTTAAAGAATCTTAATCTAAATTTACTTTGACCCTATAGTATATTTTGGCATCACGCTTCACGTGGTTGCCTTAGGCAGACCAGGCCAAAATTCACTATAGGGTTGACCAAGACTCCAATATAAAGTACCATTAAACGGTAGCAGTTATGGGAGGTCGAGATCACTGCGTTATAAGTTTACGCACAAACTACAATGGCTGAAATGCATCAAGATCAAGAATTTCTGGAGTACATTGTTAAAGCGTTGGTGGATAATCCCGGAGACGTTAAAGTTGATCGCCGAGTTGACGAAATGGGAGTCTTGATGACTCTAGACGTTAATGCGGCTGACATGGGCAAAATCATCGGCCGCCAAGGCAACACTGCCAAAGCGATCCGCACTCTCTTGCGCGTGGTTGGTATGAAAAACAACGCCCGCGTCAATCTTAAGATTAACGAGCCGGAAGGTTCTACTCGACCGATAATGGAAGGCAGCGCTTCTCGCTCTGTGGACCAGGCGATGGAAGACCTGAAACTGTAAAATTCGCTCAACCTATAATTTTATAGACACGCATTAAAACCCGCCAGCGCGGGTTTTGTGCTCTTCTCGGGCACAGGATTTTCTGATTACAGAAAAACCATGCTCCTGTGCCCTGTGAAAGTTCTCTAAAATTATAGGTTTCGCTCTACTGGAAATGTAAGACAAAAAGATAAAGATCTCGGCTACTACATATTTCCGAGCTCCTATTTTTTCTGCTGACTTCGTCCTCTAAATACCCACAAGATACAGAAACCCAAAAGAATATAGCCCAAAGGATAGATGATGTACAAAGTCCAATTTTGGGAGAAATTCACATCTCGTACAATTCGACTATAGGTGTCTAACAGTATCAATACTACTATAGCAATAACCCCGATAGTAGCAAAAATCTTTTGCATAATAATTTTAATTAGCTAATAAATAAATAGTACTTATTGCTATATAATAACAATTAGCCAGCACAAAATAAACCTAAGTTATCAACAGGATGGAGGATTTGTTGGCTGACACATTTATCCCAGCACCAAAAAGACCAATAGTTTACTCTAATAGATAAAATGGTCTTCTGGTGCGGGATGTTCGCCCCAGCGGATGTTTGGGTAGTAGTACAACTTTAATCGTAGGAGCTCCACTTATCTTTAATAATATGTTATAAATTACAGATTCACCCTGTTAAATAGCGAAGCTAAGGTTTGACGGGGTAGCGATTGATTAATTTTTATCGGTTAAGATTATTAAACAAAATTTATTTATTGCAAAAATGAAGAGTCAAACCTTATTTAACAGGGTAAAATTTCATATCCTGACAATTTTCCCGGAAATGTTTAGTTCGTATTTGAATGAGTCTATCCTGAAGCGGGCGCAGGAGAAGAAGCTCGTCAAATTTAATATCGTAAATATTCGCAACTTTACTCTAGACAAGCACCGCCGGACTGATTATAAACCATATGGCGGGGGACCGGGTTTGGTGTTTTTTGCGGAGCCTATTTTGCGGGCCATGGAGTCAATTCAGAAAAAAATCCTCAAAGCCAAAAGCCAAAAGCCAAAAGCCAAAGTTGTCATTCTGGCGCCGGGAGGCAAGCAGTTCACAAACACCGCCGCTATCAATTGGGCGAAGAAATATACCGACATTATTTTGGTTTGTGGACGATACGAAGGAATTGACGCGCGAGTAAAGAAAATTCTGAAAGTGGAAGAAATTTCTGTTGGACCTTATGTTTTGACTGGCGGGGAATTGCCGGCGCTGGTGATTGTTGATTCCGTGTCGCGTCAAATCAAAGGCGTCTTGGGCAATGAAGATTCGCCGGAAGAAAAACGCATATCTTCACACGAAGTATACACTCGACCGGAAGTGCTGGCATGCAAAGGTAAAAAGTACAGAGTCCCAAAGGTACTGCTTTCGGGTAACCATGCGGAAATCGATAAATGGAAGGCTAAATCATCCCGCAAGTAGCGGGATGATCGCCCGACCACGGCAGTAGCCGTGGTTTAGGGAAAGGTAAAAAATATAAAGTGCCTAAGGTGCTACTTTCCGGTCATCATAAAAAAATTGATGAATGGAAGGCTAAATCATCCCACAAGTAACGTGATGATTGCCCGACCACGGCTACTGCCGTGGTTTAGGGAATGGCAAGGTCTGACCTTGGACCTTGCCATGATAGAATATTATATAGTATGAATTTGAGGCCATTCTTGACTTCTTTCTTCACCCCCTATATACTACTAGCTAGTAATAGCAAGATTGAGTCACGGTAAATTTCTTGCCTGTTCCGGATAGCCGGGACAAAAATTTCTCATATTTTTCTTTAAACCCTCAAGGCAGGAGGGTGTTTATTTTTTTGGCATACTGCCCGCCGTACTCGGCGGTTGCAGATGCCAAACCCCGTCCTAATTTTACCGTTCATCTTGTACCAGATAACAAGGAGGATAAAACCTGCTAACAAAACAAAACGCGCGGGCGAACCCCGGTAGTACAGCAAAAGCTGACTACGGGGCAGGTACCCCAACCCTTTTGTCCCAGCGTTTTGTCTCCAATTCGTCTCGTAAAATTTAGGACTGGGGTGGACAGATTACTATTTTATTATCAGTCGTTAATTAACCGTAAAGCGAATGATGAAGCAAAAATATTTTTCTAAGTACAAAAAGCCCTTGGTGGCGATGCCGAATTTGGTGGAAATTCAAACCGATTCTTTCCGCTGGCTCGTTACAGACGGTCTGAAGGAGCTATTTGAAGAATTTTCACCGATCAAAGATTATTCAAAGAAAAAGTTTGATCTGGAGTTTACCAATTTCCAACTGGACGAACCGAAGTACGACGAATACTACGCCAAAGATAATAAGCTATCATACGACGCCGCTCTGCGCGTGCGGGTCAAACTGACGAATAAGAACCTCAATGCGGAAAAGGAGCAGGAAATTTTCCTGGCGGATTTTCCGCTGATGACCTCGCACGGCACTTTCATTATTAACGGTATTGAACGCGTGATTGTGCCCCAATTAGCGCGGTCTTTTGGCGTCTTCTTTACCGCCAATGAAATCCGTGGACGTAAAATGTTTGGGGCCAAAATCATCCCATCCAAAGGGGCCTGGATTGAAATTGAGTCCGAAGTTGATAACGCTATTTATGTGCGCATTGATCGCAAGCGCAAGTTCCCGATTAGCTCCATGCTGCGCATTTTTGCCGATCAGGAAGGGAAAAGTTTGACCGAGGCCGACATTGAAAAGGCCTTTGCTAAAGTGCCGAGCGAAATTGACTACCTCAAGAATTCATTAGAAAAAGATCATGCCAAAACGACTGAAGATTCTTACTTGGAAATTGGATCTGGTCGTTTTATTCCAGGTTTTGAAGATCAGATGATTGGCATGAAGGCAGGAGAGGAAAGGGTGATTGAAGTAACTTTTCCTGCGGATTATCAACAGGCTGACCTGCAGAATGAAAAAGTTAAATTTGAAATTAAACTTTTAGAAATAAAAGAAAAAATATTACCAGAACTTACGGACGAATTGGTGGAAGATCTGGGGTATGAGAGTGCCGCAGAATTTACTCGGAAAAACCATGACTTTATTCT
>JBBUAE010000039.1:0-3787 GCA_038061005.1 Patescibacteria group bacterium
TGCCGGCAGGCAGGGACGATAGGGCCTTAAAACATTTTGCTTTGCAAAATGTTCGGGCAATCAATCCGCCACGGCGGATTGATTTAGCCAAATTTTTCAAAGCCTAAATAATATAGCATTTTTTGATTAAAATGTAAAAAAATGCTAGTATGTTTCCACACATGAAAAGTACCACTAAATGGTATCTCATTGTTTTACTTATCTTAAGCGCTCTGACGCATTTTATTTTCTTCGGCCGGCCCAATGAAGTCGTTTTTGACGAGGTCCATTTCGGCAATTTTTCTTCGGCGTATGACACCGGCAAATATTTTTTTGACATCCATCCTCCACTTGGCAAATTGCTGATTAGTGTGGCTGGTTATTTAGGCGGTTATGAAGCCACCACCACTAACTACGCCACCATTGGCAATAAATTTACCGATCCGCATTATGTTTGGTACAGAATTCTTCCCATGCTGGCTGGCTGGCTTTTTCCTTTAATTATTTTTCTCTTATGTCTGCGACTGCGTCTGTCTCCCCTTGCTTCCTTTCTCGCTGGTCTATTTATCATCTTAGAAAATTCTTTATTAATCCAGTCTCGCTTTATTTTTCTGGATAGTTTTCTTCTCTTGTTCGGTTTTTTGGCTCTGTTATTTTATCTGTATCATCGTCAAGTCGAGAGCCGTCCTACTACCTTATTTTACCTAATTCTTTCAGCCATCTTCGCCGCTTTAGCTTTTAGTATTAAGTGGACCGGCTTGTCTTTTCTTGGTCTTATCTTTCTGATTGAGATCTGGGATGTGGTGAGATTCCGAAGTTGGCCAGCCCTGAAAGAAGCTACAGCAAAGATTATTGCCTTTTTAGCCATTGGCTTTTTTATTTACTTGGCAGTGTTTGCCATTCATTTTGCTCTTTTGCCTAAATCCGGGCCGGGCGATGCTTTTATGACACCGGCCTTTCAAAAAACCTTGGCTGGTAGCCGCTATGAGAGTGATGCTAAAACAAAGCCCATTAGTTTGCTACCTAAATTTTGGGAATTAAATAAGGAAATGTATGTGGCCAACAAGACGCTGACGGCCACCCATCCCTATTCCAGCCAGTGGTACACCTGGCCATTTTTGGTTCGACCGATTTATTATTGGGTGCAGACGGCCAAAACCGCTTCGGGAATGCCGCTAGTAGAATCAAAAATTTATTTGCTGGGTAATCCGTTTATCTATTGGCTATCTGATTTGGCTGTAATGTTCATGTTAGTTTATCTGATATTACTGTTTAAAAATATAAAAAACCTAAAAAATAATTACCGCCTGCCGGTTTTTCTTATTATCGGCTATTTGGCTAATTGGCTACCGTTTATTTTTATCGGGCGAGTGATGTTCTTATACCACTATCTAACAGCTTTAGTGTTTGCCATCATCACTTTGGCTTTTGTTATTGATCAGATTAAAGTTCCTAAAGTTAAAATCGCTGTTGGGCTCTTGGTGGTTATAATTTTTAGCATCAGTTTTATTTTCTTCAGCCCCTTAACTTACGGCTTGCCCATGAGCGTAGCGGAGCAAAACACCCACTTCTGGTTTAATAGTTGGAGATAACTTTTTCGTCCTATACGATGCCAAAATTTTCCAAGCTAATTTCGCTGGTTAAAGATATTTCCCTCTACAAATTCGCGGTCGTCGGCGTTTGCAACACCATGATAGACATTGGCTTTTATACCCTGCTCACTCGCGGCACTTCGTATTTTGGTGACCATATCCTGCTCGCTAAAACCATTTCTTTCATTTTAGCTACCATCTTCAGCTTTTTGGTCAATAAGTATTGGACCTTCGGCCATCGCAACAAAGTAAAAATGATGGAGGTGTTGAAATTCTATTCCACCGCCTTAATTGGTATTTTTATCAATGTCGGCTCTTTATATATTTTTCATATCCAGCTTGGCTGGTATGACCTTCTGGCCGTCTTAGCCGCTACCGGCGCCTCTTTCGTTTGGAATTTCAGCTTCTCTCGTTTTTGGGTTTTTAAAAAACAAGATAATGAACAACCTGATGAGCTCCACTAGTTTAAAGACAAAAATCTTAATTGGTCTGACGGCATTATTTTTAGTCTTCTTCGCTTGGGGGCATTTGCATTTGGTTTCAGACACTTTTTACATAGACCCGGCGGGATCTATCCACTCCAATTATGAGGGTTATGGCGACACTCCTCTGCACCTGACACAGATTTCTAAATTCGCTTTTTCTAAGAATCTTGATCTTAACGAGCCTGTTTATTACGGCCACAAATTGCAATATCCTTTTTTAATCAATCTGATTAGCGGTTTGCTCTTACGGCTAACCGGCCTATGGTCATTTTCTGTCCTGTGGCCGATTTATGTTTTAGTAATCACCAATATTATCCTCCTTTATTTGATCTACAAAAAGTTGCTCGGTCGTAATTTTTTGGTTATCGCCGCTTTTTTGATTTTTTTCTTGGGGGGAGGGACAGCCGCCTGGAGCTATCTTAAACCCGTCTTAACGGGAAATCAGCCCGTCAGTAATCTAGTCCAGACTATTACCGAAGACCAAGGATTGAATGTCTTCGTTAAGTATGATGCCAAATATCCTGATCAAAACATAGATTTTAGCGCTCCTCTAACTTTAGTCTTGACGCATCAGCGCACTTTTTTCCTCGGCCTGTTTGGTTTTTTACTCTTCGTCTGGTTTCTAATCAAAAGTCGAGAAAGCGACAAGAAAAAATATCCCATTTGGGCGGGAATTGTCTTTGGACTGTTGCCCCTCGCCCACACTCACAGTTTCGTAGCCGCGGCGGTTGTTTTGTTTGTTTTTTTAATCTGGCACAGTAATTGGAAAAACAAAGAGCATTTTGCTTTTCTTAAAAAATTGCTGTTTACCTTTATCGTCGGTGTTTTGCTCGCCCTGCCGCAACTTTATTTCCTGTTGCAGGCCAAAAATACCCTGAACACCCGAGCGGATTTTGCCCGCTTTCGTCTGGGTTGGATGACGGAGACGGGAGGAATCGGCTCTGCTGCCTTTCCAACCATTGATCACTCGGTCCTTTCCTGGCCGTATCTTCATTTCCTGTGGATTAATTTAGGATTGATTCTGCCGCTATTTTTGCTGGCGTTGATTTTGACTGTGATTTACCACCGCCGTCTTGATCCGGCCAAAAACAGCCTTCTTTGGCCCGTCGCCTTATCCGGCCTGTTACTTTTTGGGGCAGTACAAATCATTCAATTCCAGCCTTGGGATTTTGACAATAACAAAATCTTGGTTTATTTTCTCTTCTGCGCCGCCCCTTTTGTAATATGGTTTTTAGCTAAAATCTTTGGCCGCTTGAGGTGGTTGGAGATATTTATCATTTCTCTAGTCGTTTTACTTTCTACTTATTCCGGCTTAATAGGAATGGCATCTCGTCTTAGCGTCCCCAAAGAAAACTTGCCGGTTATTTTTACGCCAGATTCCGAAGTACTAGCTGCTTACATCAAAACAAAAATACCGGAACAGGACCTGATTTTAACTGGCACGACTCATCTTAATCCGGTTTCATCTTTAGCTGGTCGCCAAGTACTCGTTGGCTATCCGGGCTGGCTGTGGACACGCGGCATTGATTACTCGGCGAGAGAGAACAAAATCAGGCAATTTTATCAAGCCCCCAGTTTTGACAGTCATCTCTTGCGCGAATTCCCCATATCGTACATTTTAATGGATAATTCAGTTATCAACAATTGGTACGCTTCGCCAGCGACTTTTGACCAACTTTTCCCGCGGGTGTTCACTGCTGGACAATATATCTTATATAAAGTAATTTAATA
>JBBUAE010000040.1:0-8794 GCA_038061005.1 Patescibacteria group bacterium
ATCACCTTCTGGTCAAGAACGACGAGACGGTAGTCTTTGCCGCGCACTGTTTGCTGGACTAGCACTATCCGATCCAGCTTGAAAACGATCCGCACGGCCTGATAGAACTCTCGCTGATTGTGAACGAGCGAGACCCCCACACCTTGACTGCCGCTATTCGGTTTGACGATGACCGGGAACCCCAGCTTTCGGGCGTATCGATAGGCGGCGTCAATGTTTCGGCGGGGTGAGCCAATGGCTTTCGCCCACTGATCCGAGAAGAACGTTTTGCTGCCTGGTACGGTCGGGTAGCCCATCGCCTTTATAAAGAAGTTCGCGTAGTCCTTATCGCGCGCAATCTCCGAACTTCCCATCGGGTTGAGGTCGAGCGTATTGTACCGGAAGTAGGAATGACGACCACTTTTGAAAGTGATTTGGCCGACGACCCCCCACTCCGGCTCCATAAGCACGGTTGCTCCAATCCAAGGAGCAATCTTCTGCAATATCCGCCCAAGGACTAATGATTCTGTCTTCTTTTTCATAAGTTTCTCCTTTTTCTGACCCCATATTAGAATGATTATGATACCTTGTCAAATTTTAAGCAAATTCCTCACTGGTAAAAAAATAAGTATCAATTTTCTAAGATTTGTGATATATTTTTAGTGTAGCAAAATAGGCTTATGATTTTGAATAAATCGGTCCAAACTTGGTCAAGCTTTCCCCACGAAATCTCTTTATTTTAAGAGAGGAGATTTTACCATCGATGATTTTACAATCTGCCTCTCGGGCAGTTTTTTTGTTTATGTTAATTAAATCCGATCTTTATCTTACTAATTATAACCCTAAATAAGATGATCCAATTAAGTCACAAAGCTCTCCGTAAACTTCTTATCGCCTTAGCTATTTATATCACCTCTCTGATTGCCGCCAATACGCTGGGGTTAAAAATTATGCCGTTTCTTTTTGGGACCCATCTCTCGGTAGGGGTATTTTCTTTTCCCGTGGTTTTCCTCATGACCGATGTCATCGGAGAGGTCTACGGAAAGAAAATCGCTCGCATGTTTGTTGTGGCTGGTTTTATTTGCACCTTATTATTTATTCTGTACTCGCTTATTTCTATTGCTACACCTTGGTCGTCAAGTGGCCTATGGGTTTCCGAGGGATATAACCAAGTGTTTGGCATATCTATTCGGATTGCGATTGCTTCACTGCTAGCCTTCGCTATTGGAGAGTATCAAGATGTCTTGGCTTTTTTCTTTCTTAAGGGAAAACTGGGCTCAAAACATTTTTGGCTGCGATCAAACCTGTCAAATTTATGGTCACAATTCCTAGACACAGTAATCTTTATGCTGGTTGCCTTTTTGGGTATCTATCCATTTTCCACTTTAATCTCCATCGTTATTACTTGGTGGCTCTATAAAGTGACGATGGGACTTCTTTATACGCCATTAAGTTATGCCGGTATCTACTTACTTAAAGATCAAGACCAAACGCATGAGTAAATTTGAAAGATATTATCAAGCGGTTAATTTTCTGGAGGGTTTTAATAATTTACCTTTACCGGGAGATTATCTGATTGATAAACATCACGCGGACGTTTATCTCAAGCGGATGAGATATTTTCTTAACCTGCTTGGGAACCCGGATAAAGGCTTGAAATTTATCCACATTGCTGGCACGGCCGGCAAAGGTACAGTTACAAATATGGTGCATAAAATACTTGATGTCGCCGGTAAAAAAGTCGGTTCTTTCACTTCACCCTCTGTTACCACCTCAATTGAAAAAATAAAAGTAAAAGATAAGTATATATCGCCTGATGAATTTGCCGATATTGTTGATTATCTGAAACCCTTTATCGATCAGGCTTATGTAACAGGTTCATATGGCAGACCATCCGACTTTGAGATATTCTTAGCTATGGCTCTGGTTTATTTCCACAGACAAAAATGTGACTGGGTGATATTGGAAGTTGGTCTGGGCGGTAGATATGATGCGACGAATATTATTACCAAACCACTAATTACGGCCATTACCAATATTGATTACGACCACACCGAACTACTGGGAAAAACGTTAAAAAAGATTGCTTATGATAAAGCGGGGATAATCAAGCGAGGATCTGCGGTCTTTACGACTGAACAACGTCCATCCCTGCTGAAAATATTTGCTGAAATAGGTCGGGAAAAGCATGTATCTCTACGCGCATTACCCCGACAAAATAATTATCAGGAATATAATGAGGAACTAGCAACGGCTATCGCTCGACAGGTAGGAATTAGTGATAAATACATTACTCAAGGGACAAAAAATACTCGTCTGGTGTGTCGATTTGAAGTTGTCCAGAACAAGCCCTTAATAGTTCTTGATGGAGCGCATAACCGATCCAAGATAAAAACTACCATTGATAATTTGCGGAAGCTCAAATTTGCAAAGTTGTATTTGATTATCGGAATTGCTGACAATAAAGATCATGTCTCTATTTTGGCACAAATAATTCCCCGGGCAGACTATGTCTTCTTTACCCGCTTTCAAAATAAAGATAGAAAATGCGCTCATCCAAAGGAGTTGCTGGCAAAATCCCAGCCGTACTTTAAACAGGGAACTGGGTCAAAAATCTATCTCGATCCTGCCAGTGCGTTAGCTAAGGCTTTAAAGTTGGCTAAAACCGATGACCTGATATTAGTGGCCGGCTCTTTTTTCTTGGCCGGCGGATTGCGGAAACACTGGTATCCTGAAGATTTAATCCTTAAGCAGAGAAAAAGTTTCTAATTTAATAATGCAATGAAAATTATCCTTGCCATGGTCGTATCTCTTGATGGTAAAACAACAAAATGGGGTGAGCCAAAAATATACGGGTGGACATCAAAAGAAGATCAAGCGCTTTTTTCTCCCCTGATTCAAAAACCCCCATTAGTCATTATGGGCCGGAAAACTTTTGCGGCGGCCAAAAAAATCATCCGACTTTCTCCTACCATACTGCGCATAGTCATAACTAGAGAACCTAATAAATATAGAGACCTCTCAGTACCAGGTCAACTGGAATTTACCAATGATAACCCAAAAACACTAATCAAAAAACTGGCCAGCCGCGGTTTCACAGAGGCTTTACTGATGGGAGGAGAACAAGTAAATACTAGCTTTTTTAAAGCTAAGCTGATAAACGAAATATGGCTTACCATTGAACCGCTAATATTTGGTGCGGGGAATAATTTAGTCTTACCAGAAAAATTTAATATTGATCTTAGCCTACAAGATATTGAGCGACTTAATGAAAAGGGCACCCTGCTCTTAAAGTATAAGGTCAATGATTAGGCGTTGGTATCGAGCCGGAGACTTTTTTGCGATCCCATATCAAGGTCTCCCCTTGCCATTGGTTTAAAACATACCAGGCAAAAGAACTGTTTGTTGTTTCTGGAAGTTATCCGGTACTGGCTAAGTTTAAGCAGAATTTAGAGCTGAAAGATTTTAAGCTAATAAAAAAAGGAGAAATTATTACCGCATTTATCTTAAATTTTTTTACTCTGTAATTGAGACTTTCAACTAAACTCACAGGGATGTCACCAGTAAATGAATTGGAGTCGTCGATGAACATAACTTCGGGAGATATTCCAATCTTATTTAAATACTTCGAAATTGTTTCCTGTTCAAAAACAACATCCACGACAACCCTGATTTTAACGGATTCTTTTTTTGAGATTTTAACGATAGAGGGCACATAAATCCTTCTTGCGTGATGACCACATCCAATAAGCATTATGTTTACGTCTTTATCCATATTCTTACTATAACATTAAAAGTACCTGACGATAACAGTTTCGTCAAATGGTACTCCTGACCAGTTACTAAGATTTAATAGGCCTTGGCAAAAATGACGCGGCCATGAGATTTGTTGCCGCAGAAGATGCACTTACCTTCTTCTTTTTCTTGGTCAAAAGGGATACAACGGATGGTAGCCTTGGTCTCTTCTTTCACTTTTGCCTCGCACTCGGCGCTCTCACACCAGTGAGCTTTAATGAAACCGCCCTTTTCTTCAATAATATTCTTAAATTCATCCCAGCTATCAATGTTGCGAGTATTTTCGTCGCGAAACTTCTTAGCCTTATCGTATAAGTCTGTTTGAATTGTCTCAAGAAGTTCTTTTACCTTACTAACAACTTCTTCGTTCTTTACAAACATTTTTTCACCGGTATCACGGCGGACCAGGACGACAGAACCCTTCTCCAGATCTTTGGGCCCAATCTCCAACCTTACCGGCACCCCGCGCTTTTCCCAGTGAAAGAACTTCTCTCCTGGCCGCTCATTTCTATCATCTATTTTAACCTTGATCCCAAGATTAGAGGTCAATTCCTCTGCCAGCTCCTTGGCCTTAATTTCCACTTGAGGATAGGTTTTGTCGTCCTGGCCGATCGGAACTACTACTACCGGTAAAGAGGCCACTTTAGGGGGCAAAACAAGCCCCTTATCGTCACTGTGGGCCATTATTAGACCTCCAATTAGGCGGGTGCTGACGCCCCAGCTGGTTTGCCAGGCATACTGTTGTTCTCCCTTTTCGTCCAAAAATTTAACATTAAATGCTTTGGCGAAATTTTGACCTAGCATATGGGAGGTACCGGACTGCAAAGCTTTTCCGTCTTGCATCATAGCTTCAATGCAGGTAGTGTATACCGCTCCGGCAAATTTTTCTGATTCAGTTTTATAGCCAGGGATAACCGGCATGGCCATTATTTCTTCGGCAAATTTTTGATATTCACCGATCATCTGTTTGGTCCAAAATTCTGCTTCTTCCTTATTATTGTGGACAGTGTGTCCTTCTTGCCACAGAAACTCAGTCGTGCGCAAGAATGGGCGAGTGCGCATCTCCCAGCGCACCACATTGGCCCACTGATTAATTAAAAGCGGTAGATCGCGATAGGATTGTATCCAGCGGGAGAAAGTATCATACATAATGGTTTCGGAAGTCGGACGAATGATCAACGGTTCTTCCAATTCACCGGCTGGCTTGAGCCCGCCTTTGCCGTCGGCTTCTAGGCGGTGGTGGGTAACAATGGCCGCTTCTTTAGCAAAGCCTTCCACATGTTCAGCTTCCTTAGTTAAAAAGCTAAGGGGAATAAAAAGAGGGAAGTAGGCATTCTCAACTCCTAGCGCCTTAAATCGGCCGTCCAGATAATCATGCATTTTCTCCCAGATGGCATAGCCATAAGGTTTGATCACCATACAACCGCGAACAGGGGAATTGTCAGCTAAATCGGCGACAGCAATTATATCCAAATACCACTGCGAATAATCGGTAGCACGAGTAGTAATACTTTTCACACTATCTTTATCTTTATTTTCTGTCTCTTTATTCATCTTATATATTGGCTTATTTTGATTCATTCCATTCTAGCAAAATACGGGAAATTGACAAAGACTAGTGTTTTATTTTACCCCTTACAACCCAAGTACGAGTAACTAGCATAATAATCTTTCATTGCTATAATATACAACAATGGAAAATAATGACGAAGGACTAAACGCTCAATCCTCTGAAAAAGAGCCGGGGGAACTTATATTTGAATATGGGGTTGATGTGGAAGAAAAGCGAGTAAAATATACACTAAGCGAAAAAGGAGTTAAGTTCTGCAGAGAAAAAGGTTATAGAGTTAGCCTGCCAGGTGGTTTATCTTTGGACGAGGCCTTAGCCCTTAGTCCGGAAGATAGAGGGATTTTAATTGCAAAAGAATATGATCCTTTCATCTATGAATCGGCAAGGGATCAAATTTTAGATGGTTGGAAAGAAAAATTTGAAGTATTACAAAAGGGATTAGCCTCTCTTGGATTAAAACCCGACAACAAATATGAAGTGAGATTGACTCGTTACGGAACAGGAGGGAGCTATCATTATGCTAGTTCTCCCAAAATGGTAATGGTAAATCTTGAGGCAAAGAAAAGGCATGCGCCGGCGGAAATCATTTGTCATGAGATAGTGCATTTGTGCATCGAGAGCTGGATACAGAAATATAAATACGGAGAGGAACTACATTGGCGGAAAGAACACATTGTGGATTTAATAATGAGAGAGATTTTCCCGGACGAATTAATGCAGAACATCGATTCAAAGTTGGGCGCTCAGATTGATGAGATCTTTGAGAATAATAAGACGGATATGGAAGAAGTAATAAAACAAGTTGGCAGTATAAATATTTAAGAAATCATTTTGCGCCCCATGAATACAAATCTTGAACCTCAGTTTATATCGGCAAGAGGAAATATATTACGAAAAATTGTAACGGAGTTCCAAAACAAAGCGCTGGAAGGTCACATTTTTGGATCAGAGGCGAGAGGTGAAGCAGATGCGTATAGTGATCTGGACGTCTGGTTTACCTTCAGTAATGAGAGGATTGCGGAGGTATTAGAGAAGCGACGAGAATATTTTTCGGCTATTGGAGAAATTATCCATATCTGCGAAGCTCCACAAAACAGCCCGAGCAATGGAAAATACTCATTTGTTCTTTATCAGACAGACGTCGGCTTATTGCAGGTAGATTATGACCTTTGCCCAAAATCGACTTCTTTCATAACTAAGGACAGCAAAAGATTGTGCGGCGACTTAGAACTGCCTGCCGGCGAGATCGGTTTAAATCCGCAAAAAGTCATTGTGGATAGTACCTACCGTCTTGATTTTCTGATCCTTATCATTTTCACTGGAATTAAAGGATTGGCTAGAAAAAAAGAAAGCGCACTTGATTATGTATTTAAAGAATACGACCTGCTTAACAAATATAGTATTCCGATCGAACCAATCAAAAGTAGGAATGTTACATTTCAAGTATTGAGGCAGATAATGACAAATGTGTTCAATATATCTAATGGGAGACAGAAAGCTGCGCTCTCTAAAATTGAAGCCTTTTCAAATCAGGTAGAGTCTAATCTGTAAGCTCTAAACTTTTGTCTTTAGCGACAAAAGAGTACAATTAATGTATTAACAACTATTTCTATATGCATCTGTCCCAAACAAGCGGCTGTCGTTTTAATAGTTCTAGTCTAGCGATATTTTATGAATACAAATATCAATATGGATGAGGAAATGGAAAAGTTAGATAATAGATGGCAACTATCGGAAGATAAAAAGAAAATTTTCAAAGAGTTTCAACTGTCGGCTTTTTTGCCGGCCTTGGATTTTGTGCGGAAAGTGGGGGAAGAGGCGGAAAAACGCAACCATCATCCAGATATTAAAATAAACTTCAAAAAAGTAACTTTTGAGTTGACCAGCTATTTTGCCGGAGAACAATTAACTGATCTGGACTTTCAGTCCGCCAAGGCAATAGATAAGATTTACGCTAATTTATAATTGACAAATTTCCGTCGTAGCATAGGATGATGGCAGAAAGGGGGTGGTTAAATTGACTAAGTTAACCGAGGCCGCCAAACAAAAACTGACAGACATCATTGTCGCTAAACTCCTGTGGCTCGTCAACCTTTTGCCCGGAGATATTTCCATAAATAATCCGGGGGAAATAGGGGAGAGCATTATCTGGTTAGGTGACGATGAAGTGGAGGATGGAAAAATCCAAGCTAGGGTTTTTCAGATTGTCACCGGTGGAGAATGGGAGTATGCGTTAGTAGTTTTGTTTTCCTTTCCCGACTCGGTTTTTCAATCAAACAATAGTTTGGTGGAACCCGAATCCATCGGGGTCTGTTTGGAGAACTATCCCGAGCCACATAAAAAAGTCACTTTGACTGTTCGGATGCGAGTTGAGAATATGGCAACAGCGCCACTCGGCGAAGAAGAAAATTGACCGGCTCGGTTCAAGCGGCCGAAACTCAAGAGCCCTAAACACCATAGGGCTCTTTTCTTTTGCAAAGCGGCTTGGTGTGGTATGATTCACCCTATGGAGTAAAAATTGCGAAACAATTTTAAAATCTTCACCCTGTTGAGTAAAATCCTTTCGAGATTTAAAATTACAAAGTAATTTTTATTCAGCAGGGTGAAGATTTTTACTTCATAGGGTAAATTATGGCGGAAGGAAAGAAAATTATGTTATCAGGCGTCAAGCCAACCGGTCGGCCGCATATCGGCAACTATTTCGGCGCCATGAAGCAATTTGTGGAGTTGCAGGATAAATATAAGGCCTATGTCTTTATTGCCGACTACCACGCCCTGACCACTCTGCAAAACCCGGCCGAAATGTCTAGCGGTATTTTAGATTTGGCCATTGATTATCTGGCGATCGGGCTGGATCCGAAAAAAGTGGCATTGTTTAAACAATCCGACGTGCCGGAGCATACCGAGCTCGGTTGGATTTTTAACTGCATTACCACCGTGCCGTATCTGGCGCGCGCTCATGCCTACAAAGACGCCACCGCCAAAGGAGAAGAAGTAAGTGTCGGCACTTTTGATTATCCAATGTTAATGGCGGCTGATATTTTGCTCTATGACACCGATTTGGTGCCGGTGGGCAAGGACCAAAAACAACATGTGGAATACGCTCGCGATACGGCCGAAAAATTTAATCGGCTGTTTGGCGAGACTTTTAAACTGCCCGAACCGCTGATTTTAGCCGAAGTGGAAACCGTGCCGGGCAATGACGGACGCAAAATGTCAAAAAGTTACGGCAACCATCTACCGCTTTTTTCCAGCGACGAAGAGATTAAGAAATTTGTCATGGGTATTAAAACTGATTCCCAGGGTGTAAACGAACCGAAAAACTCGGCTGAGGATTTAGTTTTCTCTATTCATAAATTAGTTAGCCAGGATCAATTATCGGAACTGAGAACACGCTACGAACAGGGAGGCATCGGCTACAAAGAAAGCAAGGAAATCTTGATTGAAAAT
>JBBUAE010000041.1:0-4971 GCA_038061005.1 Patescibacteria group bacterium
TATTAAATACTCCCGATTCAGTGAAAGTAATCGCTAAAATATTTTCCGGCTTGGTGTCGGTTTTAAGCAGAATGTTGGCAATCCGCAGAGCCAGAATTTGCGTTTTACCTGTGCCCGGCCCCGCCGCCACCATCACCGGCCCCTCAATCGCCTCCACTGCCTCTTTTTGCGCCTGATTCAGCTGCGCGTATTGCTTCCTGAACTCCTCCGAGATCATATGGCAATAGTATAGCATTGCCATAGATACCGCCAAAACACGCCTAAAAATAAGGCGGATTTAGCTATTGACTTTTAATTGTTAGCATGCTAGGATAGATAAAGATAAGCTTAGGCTTGAAAATTTGCCCTAGGAGGAAAAATCATGAAAAAGGGACTGGTCATTGTTCTGTTGTCTGTGATAGGTTTTGTGGGTCTCGTACGATGGGGATTGGCCAGACATGCTGCTAATTATGCCAAATGGGAGCAGAGTCTGACCTCTTCCCAAAAAGCACACATTACCACAACGTTGCAGCGGTTCACGTCCTTACAAGGACGAGATCTTCTGGAGTTCAGGGACCGTCATATCGAGCTTGTTTACCGTACGAATTATGATAATTTCGAATCTATCAGATCTCCTGTGTCGGGGGATCGAAGCGGAGGGACAACAAGTAATTCGAGGCTGGCATATAATGTCGAGAGGATCATCTCGCCAACTGATCCGGAATATTCGGCGCTGGCGGCTCGTTTCTTGCAACAGAAGTAATACGTCACCTTTCCGTCAGAGAGATCACAAGGGCACGCCTCGCAAGAGACACGGCCCTTTTTCTTTTGCTAAAACTTATCTTTTTGCGATGATTGAGAGAAGAGCCAGATTCGGTTGGTGGGCAAAAGAGTTCCGGCAGTAAAAATAGCCACCACTTACGACCCACGTTGTTCTGGCTGACCACCTCTGATGGCCTTATATTTATCCTTATATTTCTCCACGGTCTTTTCCACTTCCCCGTGAGGAATTTCTATACGCAAGAGATCAATAGCATTGATGGTATCGTAAATATCAAGTTTATTCTCAAGTTTAAAAATAGCATCTCGCCATAAAATAGCTTTCTCATATTCTTCTTTTTTAGTGGCTTCTTTTTCTAGATTCTTCATCATAGCTATAAAAGCGTGGAATACGCCTTCTTCGGCCCCCCCCTGTCCGATAGTGCGATCCATAAAGGGAATTCTGATAATGGATTTCTGTTCTGACATCATCTGACGAATTCTGCCGGTCCGTTGCCACATAAAAGCGGTAGAGATGATCATTTCATAAAGATCTCTGGCCCGGGTAAGAGATTCGGCCGGAACATCAGGAACCATTCGAATAGTATCAAGCAGTCTATAGGCCCCATCTTCTATCATTTCCAGACTCCACCAAGGTTTGGCAGATGCCCACCAAAAATGATCACTGGCGGTGGAAATATCCATTCTATGAATAACCTCCTCATAACGTGAATAGGAAGGATTCATAGATTTTACCTGACCACGAACAAGATTAAATAATTCCCATTGCCATGAATGAATACTGTTGGCTGGATCCTTCCAAGAAAGAAATTGTATTCCATTGTCTATATCCTCTTTACTACTGGCCCAGGTGGACGCCACAGGCTCAATCTCCACTTCGTCTTTATAGGAATCAAAAAGGTCGGACACGCTTACCAAATTGAAATCGGGAGTGGCCAAAATATTAAAGAGTAACTTTTCCAGTCCCGGACGATGGTGACCAAAAGTCTCTCCATCCATAGCCGTTATAATATATCTAGAACTTCCAAGGTCATTTTTCATCACTGCCCGAAGAGTGGCTGGAGAACGCACAATGGCACTCATTATAAGATTACTTAATTTTCTCTCACGAAAAAAAACACGTAAATTGGAATTTTTAATTTTATATATTTTCGTATAATCGACACTTCCAGGGATACCGTTAAGCGCAATTTCATCCAAAATAATCCAGGCGAAACCTAAAGATTCAATTAGGGGAACGATATTTTTACTATAAGCCATCTCCGGAGGGAAAAAACCACGAGGTTTATATCCCTTACCTAAATAAAAAGCAAGAGTCTCATTGTTTATTTTTATCTGGCGGATTATATCATCATCTTTCACAAAAGGCAGGAAGGCATGATATTTTGCTGAACCGGTAAATTCAACCTTACCATCTTCACCAAGCTTTCTAAGCATATTAATAAGGTCAGGGTAGCCATATTTATCAAAAAGCTCTAACAGTGCCCCGGTTACATTTAAGGTGAGGTGTATATTAGGATTCTTGATTAAATGAGAAAGGATGGGTCTATAACTCTGGACTACAATGGCTTCAAGGATATCAGGCTGTTGATCGGCTGGTTGATAGATATGGAGAAAATTTGCCCATTTCATGAATTATTTTAAATTATATTTTATGATGAATTCCGATGGCCTGGACAAAAAGATTGGCGTATTTTTTGGCCGAAGTTATCCAGGAAAAATCTTTTGCCATGGCTCTTTTTTGCAGCTCTTGCCACTTCTTTTTATCACGAAAGTTTTCAAAGGCGCGAATAAATGCAATCATCAGAGAAGATGAGTCAAGTTTCTCAAAGGTAAATCCTGTTCCGGTTTGCTTGTCTGGGTTATAATCCTCCACACTATCACTCAAGCCCCCGGTTTTTCTGACGATTGGGATACACCCCATTCTCATGGCCTCCATCTGTGTTAAACCGCAAGGTTCAAATCTTGAGGGAATAATGGTCACGTCTGATCCAGCATAAACCAAATGAGGTAAAATGGGGTCAAATTTTAAATGATTCGCCACCTTGTCTGGATATCTAGTTTCTAGACCATGGAAAAAGTTCATCATATCGGAATCTCCCTCACCGACTACAATAATCTGAACTGGCAATTCTTGGATTAGAAGATCGGCAATCGGGAAAAGAAGATCCAAGCCTTTTTGCTCTGAGAATCTTGATACTATCGCCACCATAAAAGCATCTTTTGTAACCGGTAAACCAAAACGTTCTTGTAAATTAGCCTTATTCTTAATACGACTAAGCAAATCTGTCTTATTGTAATGAAAAGGAATATAAGGATCATCCTCTGGATTCCATAAATCATAATCGATACCATTTAAAATTCCGGACAATACTGCCTTTCTTTCACGAAGAAGTTCATCAAGAAGTTCTCCGTAATCCTTGGTCATTATTTCTCTAGCATAATTTGGAGATACTGTATTGATAGAATCAGAATACATAATACCTCTGCGCATCCAATTGAGTTTTGCTAAACGTGGACTATTGAATCCGGGAATAGTTGAATGTCCATCATCAAAATCCATTTCTGAAACAAAACGATGATCATACATAGCCTGATAGAAGAGATTATGAATACTGAAAACTGTGGCTATTTTTGCCAGCACAGGATCATTAGCATAAACAGTTTTAAGATAGTTAGAAACAAGGGCCGTTTGCCAATCAGAAGAAACTATTACGTCAGGAACCCAAGAGTTTGATTGTCTAATAAATTCCAGAGTGCCTCGACAGAGCAGTGCCCAGCGCACCGAATCATCAGCATAACCATAGACATTTGCCCTCTGCTCATAATATTCCTGGTTTTCCAGAAAATAAGTGGTGACCACCGCTTCTGAACTAGGAGATGGATCGCAGCGTTTGAGGTTACAAGTGAAATATTCTAAACCTTCTTCATTTCCAGTCGGAACCTCTAAATCTCGGTACTCGATTTTCAAATGATGCAATTCTTCATCAATAGAAAGATAACGAGGAATTAGCACTCTGGCATCATAACCAAGCCCAACCAAAGCCTTGGGCAGAGAATACATGACCGAACCAAGACCTCCTATTTTAGCAAAAGGAGCTGCTTCAGTTGATATAAAAAGAACTTTGAGAGACTTTTTATTATGAAAAATACCCATATCTGAAGATTATAGCAAATTACAGTTAAAAACGATAGATCTTTTCTATATAGTCTTTGAACATACGCTCCGTGGTATAGCCTGAGTCTACTATATCAATAGTCGCTCTCATACTTTTAATCCATAAAGTCTTATTATAGAAGAGATCAGGTATGTTTTTCTCAAGATAATTATAGAGATCTTCTTTAGTTCGATCGGCAGAAAGAATCCAACCTTTGTCTGCCCAATCAATTTCATCTATCCAACCATCAGACACACTGCATTGCAAAACGCCATTCAAACCGGCCTTCATCCCGCTCGTTCCACTAGCTTCCGTGCCTCTTTCCGGAGTATTAAGCCAAACATCCGCACCATGAATCAAATGAAGAGCGATGGTGATGGAATAATCTGGTATATACACTATCTTACCTTTAAAAGCAGGTGTTTTTGATAGGGCAACAATCTGGTCAATACTTGTCTGTCCTAAAGTATCAGTCGGATAAGCTTTACCAGAAATGATAAATTGAATTGGTTTTTTTTCATTGGAAACAATCTGGCTAAGCTTGGCTAGATCGGAAAAAAGTAGCAGTGGTCTTTTATAGGCAGCAAAACGTCGTGCCCACACCACAGTACAAGCTTCAGGATTTAGAATTTCACCAGTTTTTTCTTCAGCGAAGGAAATCAGCCTTAATCTCAAATGGTTTTTGATTTGCCAAAATTCTTTATCGGATAATTTTTGTATCGCTGGGCCCCATTCCAGAGCTTGCCATCTTTTCTTATAAACCCCATTAGTGACTGGAATAAGAGTACTGTTAGAATGAATTTTTTTCTCATAAACAGTATGCAGGTTGCTGACGCCATTTTTAATAGCAGAAGAATTTAGCAAAAATTTTGTGGTGGAAAACATGTCTGGATCTTTTTCATATTCTCCCATTTTAAAAATGGTAGGACTGTCTAAACCAAAAAGTTTACAATAGGGTGCCAGGTATTTTTCAAAATCCACTTTTGGTATCAGAGTGCCAGCTTCATGAAATATAGTATGTTTGGTAGCACATATTTTATCTTTTCTTTCTTTG
>JBBUAE010000042.1:0-23340 GCA_038061005.1 Patescibacteria group bacterium
AAATCGTGTGAGAGCAATCTCGTGGAGGTTCGAGTCCTCTCCCGGGCACCAGAATAGAATAAAACACCCCTAAGGGGTGTTTTATTTTTAAATGCTTGTGCTAAAATAAACTATATGTCAGGAGAAAAGCAAATTCGCCCGGTAGACTCTATCTACTGGATAGAAGTTGATAAAATCAAGCCCAATCCGTTCCAGCCCCGAACGGAATTTAACGACGATCGTCTGCGGAATTTGGCAGACTCCATTCGCCAATATGGCGTCTTGCAGCCCCTGGTGGTCACGCGCAAAGAGAAGGTGACGGAAGAAGGAGGATTGGTGGCGGAATACGAATTGATTGCCGGTGAACGGCGCTGGCGAGCGGCCAAAATAGCCGGTCTGTCGGCTGTTCCGGCCTTAATCCGTACCGGCGACGATACCGATAAGCTCAAGCTGGAAATGGCGATTATTGAAAACCTGCAGCGCGAGGATTTGAATCCCGTTGATCGGGCGCAAGCTTTCTCTAAACTAGTTCACGAGTTTAATATGAAGCATTTGGATATTGCCAGACGGATCGGCAAAAGTCGCGAGTTTGTGTCTAATAGCCTTCGCTTGCTGGCTTTGCCGCAGGAGATTTTGGACGCCTTAATAGCGCGCCAAATTACCGAAGGACATACGCGTCCGATTTTGATGTTGATTGATCGGCCGGCCGAGCAGGCCACGCTATTTAAAGAAATTATGCTCAAAAAGCTGACCGTACGGGAAGCGGAAAGCATCGCTCGCCGCATTGCCTTTGAAAAGGTGCGCAAGGAAAAATATCTGGTGGAACCGGAGATAATAGAAATTGAGGGAAAATTGACGGAAAAATATGGCGGACGAGTCAAGGTGGAAAAGAGGGATAACGGTGGGCGAGTAACGATTGATTTCTTTTCTCAAGACGATTTGATGCGGGTGCTCGGAATGTTGGAACAGGAAACACTGGCGGCGCGCGAGATTGGTGATCCTGCTCTGGCCGCCTTCGTCCCGCACCAGACGATGCCGGACTTCGACCGGCCTGCGCCGGCAGACGAGCCAAATACCGAGACGATTGACGACTCTACTTTAGCCGATCAATCCGCGGCTAAAGACAAAGAAGACGAAGATCTCTACTTTGTGAAGAATTTTTCAATATAACCAGTCAGGAGTCCTTTTTTGCCGGACTTGCCGATAATATTTCTAATGTGCCTTTTAGCAAAGGACGTTTTAACGTGATCCAGCCACTTGGGGGTGGGGGCGCTTCCTTTCTGCGTGACGATCTCTACTGTGCATTTATTCACCAGTTCGGTATTAATAGACGTGTATTTGCCATTGATTCGCGCGGCCGAAGCGTGATCGCCGATATCGGTGTGGATAGCATAGGCAAAATCGAGCGCGGTGGCACCCTTCGGGAGTTCTATGACATCACCCTTGGGGGTGAAAGCGAAAATCCGATCGTAAATAAAATCGTTTTTTAAGGCGTGCAAAAATTCGTCTGATTCTTTGACTTCTTTCTGCCACTCAATCATTTCTTTAATCCAACGCAAGCTCTTGGTGAGTTTAACGACGCCACTCTTGGGCTTGCCGGCCTCATCATAAAGCAGGTGGGAAGCGATACCGTATTCCGCTTCGTGTTGCATGGCTGTGGTGCGAATCTGAATCTCCACGATACTGCCTTCGCCGGTAAAGATGGCCGTATGGATGCTTTGATAACCGTTTGGCTTGGAGACGGCGATATAATCTTTAAGTTTGCCTGGCACTGGTCGCCAGAGATTATGGACAATGCCGAGGATCTGATAACATTGCTCTACCGAATCTACTATAACGCGCAGAGCAGAGATATCATAAATTTCCTCCATATTCATATTCTTACGCTTTAGCTTCATCCACAAACTGTAGAGATATTTAATACGATAATCAATAGTGAAGTTCTGGAAACCTTTTTCCGTGAGCGTCTTCTGAAGCCCCCGATAAATCTTCTCCAATCGTTTAACGGTCTCCTTGCCCTTAGTTTTACGCAAAGCCACCACTTCCTTATATTCGGCTGGATAAGCGTAGGGGAAACTGGCATCCTCCAACATCCCTTTCATTCTCCACATGCCGAGACGATTAGCGAGCGGGGCGTAAATTTCTAAAGTTTCCAACGCGATTCTTTTTTGCTTATCCGGATCAATGTACTCCAGCGTTCGGATATTGTGCAAGCGGTCGGCCAAGCGAATTATAATGACACGAATGTCTTGGGCCATCGCCACAAACAGCTTGCGCAAACTTTCCACGTGCCGGACGACGCCTTGGTATTTCAACTTACCCAGTTTAGTTACGGCGTCAACCAGAAAAGCAATCGTCTGGCCGAAATCTCTCTCAATCTCCTCCTGTTTGGCCACCCCGTCTTCGACTGTATCATGCAGCAGTCCGGCCGCAATCGTTTCCGCGTCCGCGTTAAAATCGGCTAAAATTTTAGCCACATTAAAGGGGTGGATAATAAATGGCTCACCCGATTTTCTGAATTGGCCATCATGAGCACGGGTAGAAAATTCCAAAGCGCGAGCGATCAGCTCCTCGTCTGAAGCCCTGGGGTTTTTCATGACCGAGATGATTTCTGCCAAATCCGGCTTGGAGGATAAGGGGGTTACCGACAGTTTGGTCTTAACTGTTTTTGGAGAAGTGCCCATCCCGTTAGAGGCAGGTCGCGGTCAGGGGACTACAACCTGTTTAAAATTAACCTAATAAACATCGAGATTATAAAGACTGCAGCTATATCTTTCCCCGTTGGCGACCGCGGTCTCTAACGGGATCCATTTATACATTTTGCCAGATTTTCCAATTTTTGGCCAGCTTAGAAAACCCTATGTTACGTAACTTTCTTGTCTGGTCGGTTGTTTGGGCATGCCTTATTACTACAACGCTCGGGGATAGTCTTAGTGCCTTGCATCATTAGGTGGCCGCAGAGTTTGCAGAGTTCCCCGGTCGGTTTAGACTTGATGATGTTCTTGCATTTCGGGTAATTAGAACAGCCGTAGAACACACCGTAGCGTCCGCGCTTCTCTACCATCGTGCCAACTCCGCACTCCGGACATTTAACGCCCGTATCGCCGGCGCCACCTTGCCCGCCGTTCTCGTCCTTCTTAATATATTTGCATTTGGGGTAGCGACTGCAAGCGATGAATTTGCCATAACGCCCGTCGCGCTCCACTAATTTACCCTCGTGGCATTCGGGACATTTCTCTCCGGTGGCTTTCGGCGCTTCGAGTGCCTGGCCGTCAATTGTTCGGGCCCCATGACAGTCCGGAAACTTGGCACAACTATAGAATTTGCCGGAGCGACCGAGTTTGATAATCATCGGACCGTCGCAGACGGGACATTTAATATCAGCCGGCGCTGCACCTAAGTCAGAAATTTTCGGTATATCTTGCTTGGCGTCCACCTCTTTTTTAAATGGGCCATAAAATTCTTTCAGAGTGGCCACATATTTACGATTACCATTGGCAATCTCATCCAATTCATCTTCCATAATGGCGGTGAATTCATCACTAATGTATTTATGGAAATATTTATCCAAGAAGTCACTGACCACCTCGCCGGTGGCCGTTGGCTGTAAACTGCGATTTTCTTTGACGACATAACCGCGATCTTGAATGGTTTTAACGATCGCCGCGTAAGTACTGGGCCGGCCGATGCCGCGTTTTTCCAGTTCTTTAACCAGACCGGCTTCAGTGTAGCGATTAGGCGGTTCGGTGGCTTTGCCGGTAGAGGTAATGTCTTGGAGAGTCAGAGGGTCGCCAAATTTTAGTTCCGGTAAGATCACTTCTTCCCCGGCCGAATGCGGATCGGCCTTGAGCCAGCCGTCAAAAAGGATGCGTGAACCAGTAGAGACAAAATCCGGAATATCACCAATCGTTTCCTTTGGCGCGCCGGAGCTTTGAGCGGAGGCGGCAATTTTAGTGCGCAGAGTGACAGCTTCGGCCATTTGACTGGAGACGGCGCGTGACCAAATCAGTTCATAGAGTTTTTGTTCTAGCGGATTGACACTTACTTTTACTTGCTCAATATGAGTCGGGCGAATGGCCTCATGCGCTTCTTGGGCGTTTTTGCTTTTAGTCGCGTATTGCTGGGGCTGGGAATATTTCTCGCCGTATTTATTAACCACTAAGTTTTTGATGTCGTTAACAGCCAAACTACTCAAGTTGGTACTATCAGTACGCATATAGGTAATGTGGCCAGCCTCGTAAAGTTTCTGAGCCAAACGCATGGTATTGGCGGGGGACATCCCCAAACGACCGGACGCGGCTTGTTGCAGATTAGAGGTGGTGAAGGGGGCGCGAGCCCGGCGTAGAACCTCCTTTTCTTCCACCTCCTTAACTTTCCAATGAGCAGTTTTAGCTTGCTCCACAATTTTATCCGCCTCGGCCGCAGTTTTTGGCACTTCTTGGCAGACGAAGGGAATCCCGCCCGAAGCCGCTTCACTACGGTTGTCTAAGGACGACCTGCTTCTAACGGGACTAAATGTGGCGTCAATCACCCAATAAGCTTCCGGCACAAAAGCGCGAATGTCTTTTTCGCGTTCTACTAATATGCGCAGGGCGGGGGATTGCACGCGGCCGGCTGATAGCCCGTAGCGTAATTTTTTCCAGATCAGGCCGGATAGGTCATAGCCAAACAGGCGGTCCAAAACGCGGCGGGCTTCCTGCGCCTGCCGCAAATTTTGGTCAATCTGACGCGGGTGCTTGATAGCCTCATTGACCGCTTCTTTGGTAATTTCGTTAAAAACCACCCGCTGGGGATTCTCTAATCCGACGGCTTCTTTGATGTGCCAGGCAATCGCCTCACCTTCGCGGTCGGGGTCGGTGGCGAGCAAAACTTCATCGGCTTTTTTCGCTAAACTTTTTATGTCCGCAATAACTTTTTCTTTGCCCTTGACCACTTCATAATGCGGAACAAATCCTTTTTCAATATCAATGGCATTTTTACTGGATTTCGGCAGATCGCGAATATGCCCGATCGAAGCGCGCACGGTATATTCATCATCTAAATATTTACTAATCGTTTTGGCTTTGGCCGGAGATTCGACGATCAATAATTTAATTTTATTATTATTGGGAGACATGACTAAGTTCTTACTATATAGGGAAAATATTTTTCTGTCAAAATTTACTCATCTTTCTCCGTTTGCGGAACACGAATATCCGCCGCGGCGGATTCCTCACGCTCGCGTCGTCGCCCTGCACCAGTTTCCTCAAACGGAGAAAAATTCGCTGTTTTGACAGACTTGGCGTTGAAGGCTGAAAATACAAAATGCAAAAGAAAAAGGGCGGAACTTGGCAATTGCCTTGTTCCGCCCGGTGTTCGTGTTGGACATGGAGCTCATCATTTGGCCATCTTAATTTCTGGATACCATGACCATTGTTGCTCCCCAGGTAAGAAAAAGGACAGCATGAATCATTGGGGCACTCGAGAAATTTCCTATCAGACTGATTCCAATGAGACGATCCACGACCGTGACAATTGGACCGCCAATGATTACCACCAATGTTCCTCTAAATATCCACTTGGGTATTTTCATGGCAACTCTCCTGTCGGTTAGTTCGGATTTAAAAAATTTAGAGACGGCAGCCATTTTTTACGGTATCATATCCTATAAAATATGTCAATCACCTATCTAATTCACCCTTATTTTTGGGTCTTTTCTGCGTTTATCTGTGTAGATCAGCGTTTTAAGATTATCTCTCCGCCCGATTCCTTAATCAACCCTTTAATTTCCATAATCATCAGTAGAGAATTGACTTCACTCACTTTTAAGCCGAGTCTTAAAATTAATTCGTCTTTCGACAGCAGTTCTATCTGAAGCAAATCAACCACCTTCTTCTCTTCTGGCGACAGATCGGCCCACAGCTGCTCTTGCTTGTCACTTGGGAGCGAAGCTCCCAAGTCAAAGCCGAGGGCGTCTAAAATATCTTCGCTGGTGGTGACGGGTGTGGCGCCTAGGCGGATCAGCCAGTTGGGACCATAAGAATTGGGAGAAAAAATAGAACCGGGTACCGCTAATACATCACGATTGTATTCGGTAGCGAGGCGAGAGGTGATTAAGGTGCCGGATTTGGCGCCGGCTTCAATTACCAGCACCGCCTTGGCCATTCCCGCCATCAAGCGATTACGAGTTGGAAAGGTGTAAGTGTTGGCGGTGGTAAGCGGATCGTATTCTGACAATAAACAACCACCCGCCTCCAAAATTTTATCGGCCAAGTGATGATTACAACGCGGATACAAAACTTTCCGGTCTAAGCCGGAGCCGGGAATGGCAAGCGTGGTTAAACCGGCACGAAGAGCGCTCTGGTGAGCGAGTGTGTCAACGCCAATGGCGAGGCCGGAGACAATGACAATCGAGAAACCGCGCAAGCCGTCAATTAAGGTTTCGCAAGTTTCCCGGCCGTAGGCAGAATATTTGCGCGAGCCGACGACAGAGAGAAAAATATTGGTTTTCCAATCCGGCAATTCGCCCTGCGCGTACAAAACTTTCGGTGGCTGGGGAATTTGGAGCAAGGCGGGAGGAAATTCCTTTTTAGCTAGCTTGCGAATGGGATAATTCATGTGACCATATTGTAGCAAGTAATCGAGTGCTTGACTTTTCTAGCCTATTGATTAAGAATGGGAGCAGAAGTTTAAACTTCGTCTATTCATTTGAAAAGGAGTGGTCTCTCATGGTTAACCCGATGTTTTTCAAGTCCATTGACGCTCTTCGCTATACTGGCTTTGTTCACGCTCTTGAACGGATGGCCATGGCATCGGCTGTCCATCCTGCCAACCTCGGCCGTTACTTCGAAGATGACACGGTGGAAAACGAGCGGCTGCGCGCTTTCTTTCAGGCCGAGTTTAAGAAAAAAATATCGGTGGGAGAAAAGGAGCTGGTAAGTGCTGACGATAGTAGTAATACGAACAGCCGGTCCTTTTTCCCGTTGGCATTGGTCGGTCTCCAGAAACTGAAGCAGTCTCTACCTAAAGTGCCAGAGGATTTTCCCGATCCGGAAGGCGAGATGGTGAGTCTTTTCCAGAACATCATCAAATTGGCAGATCGGTATAATGACCAAGGGGATGTCTTGGGAATGTTAAGTACCCTATTAATAAACTGCGGCGCTGGCGAGAACGATGTACTTAGCGCGCTATCCGAATTCATGGACAATCTGCCGAACGGTGGAGAAAACCCGCTTAGCCGAGAAACTGTTGAAAGGTGGCTCTCTGTCTTTGTGGCCATGCTTCCAACTCTGATTGAGCTCAACTTGGTGGACGATGAGGAGGCCGTACGCATTCTTCGGGCCGCAGATAAAGGCGAAATCATTGATCCGCGCGCGCTGACTCTTGATGGCCGGATCGCTCTTTAACGATCATTATGTTTTTGCCGGCAGCCGTTTCAACGGTTGCCGGCATTTTCTCCCGACGCGCCGAGCGATCGGGACCCCGACTGAAACGCCGGGGTTTATTTTTTATGACAATTGAACTATAATGGTCTTTATGCTAGATATAAAATTCATCAGAGAAAATAAAGATTTAATCAGTGAGGCGGCACGCAAGAAGCTCATAGAGTTTAGCGTGGATGAGCTTCTGACTTTTGATGACGATCGGCTGAAAGTTTTAGCCAAGGTGGAAGAATGGCGGGCCAAACAAAATGAATTTAATGAACAGGTTGTCAAAATAGCCGATCCGGCTGAACGGGAAAAGAAAATTGGTGAAATGAAAAAGATTAAAGACGAACTCGGCCAAGAAGAAGATAAATTGAAGGAGATAATGAAAAGATGGCAAGCTTTGATGCTCAAAGTACCGAATATTCCGGATATATCAGTGCCGGAGGGGAAAGACGATAGTGAAAACAAGGAGTATTCCGTCTGGGGGGACAAACCCCAGTTTGATTTTGAACCGAAAAGTCATATTGATTTGATGCTTGCTCACAATATGGTGGACCTGGATCGCGGGGCCAAAGTGGCCGGTTTTCGCGGCTATTTTTTGAAAAATAACGCTTTGCGACTGACTTTCGCTCTTTGGCAATATACGCTAGAGGTGTTGATGAAAGATGATTTTGAACCAATGCTCGTTCCGTCTTTAGCCAGACCAGAACCATTTATGGGCACCGGTTATTTACCGCAAGGCGAGGAAGATTTGTATAAAACACAAGACGGGGATTTTATGTCAGGCACGGCCGAAGTGGCGACGATGGGCTATTTTATGGGGGAAACTTTAGCGGCCAAGGATCTGCCCAAAAAATGGGTGGCCTTCTCGCCCTGTTTCCGGCGTGAAGCTGGCAGCCACGGTAAAGATACCCGCGGTTTAATCCGTGTGCATGAATTTTATAAAATAGAGCAGGTCATTCTCTGTGAAGCCAGTCATGAAGAAAGCGTCAGATGGCATGAACAGTTACTCGCTAACGCGGAGAAAGTGATGCAGGGATTGAAAATTCCATATCGGGTGGTGATTAATTGCACGAGCGATTTAGGACAAGGTCAGGTGAAAAAATATGACATTGAAGCTTGGGTGCCATCAGAAAATAAATATCGCGAAACTCACTCCATTTCTTATTTCCACGATTTCCAGACTCGCCGAATGAACATTAAGTATAAAGGGGCCGACAATAAAACTCGCTTCGCCCACTCTTTGAATGGTACGGCTTTAACCACGCCTCGCACACTGGTGCCGCTAATTGAAAACTACCAAAATGCCGACGGTTCCATTACTGTGCCGGAAGTTCTGCAACCGTATATGGGCGACAAAGACATTATAAGATAGACATACGAATATGCGAATAATGCGAATGCTACAAATGGCTACGAATGGATAATTCGATCGGCATTTTTCTATGGCTACTCAAGATATCCTAAAAAAATCCCAGACGATCAAAAAAAAGAAAAAGATAGCTAAGATGATTTTTCTTGGCCTTGGCTTTTCACTGCTTTTAGCTGGCGTAAATTATTTATTTTTCAGCCCCAAATTGTCTATTAATACCATCACCGTTACCGGTAATCATTGGATCGAGAGCCAAGATATTTTAGCCAGTGCTAATAAAGTCCTCGCTGGACGTTATTTTTATCTTTATCCCCAAAAAAGTATTTTGCTTTACCCAAAAGCTTTGCTGGCTAAACAGATTCAATCCGACTGGCCAATCATTTCGCAAATTGCTATTAATACGAGTGGCTTTGATTCCATCGTTATCTCCATTGAAGAAAGACCCGATGATACTGTCTGGTGTCGAAACGACGGAGATAAAAAAACCTGCTGGTTTACCGATCCAACCGGTTATATTTTTGCACCGGCCCCGATTTTTTCTCCCGATGTATTTTTGGAGTTAAACGGCCTACTTTCCGCCGTTCCGATCGGCACGCAACCCTTGCCGGAAGTAAAGTATCAAGCCATCACGCAATTTATGGGTGGACTTAAGGAGGCCTTAAATTATACCCCCCTGGTTGGTTCGGTCGTCAGTTTGGCTAATCTGGAAGGCCCCAATTCGTATGAGGTGATTTTAAACAGAAACCAAGCTGCCCTTGGCTCGCCGAAGCTTCAGGCGGAAGCGGCTTCCACAACCATTGCGGAGTGGAAACTAATTTTAAATACTACTCTGCTCCCAACTAAACAGCTTAACAATCTAATTACTATTCTCTCCAGTGGACAATTTCAAAAAGATTTCAATGCCAATAATGGACGCTTGGATTATGTAGATCTGCGCTTTGATCAAAAAGTCTTTTATAAATTCAAATAATAGTTCAAATCTCAAGTCTCAAAACTGAAACTGACAGGTACTCCTATCATCCCCGCGGAGGCGGGGATCAAGAGTTTAACAATCTAATTTCTGGATCTCGGCTCGGGGGCCGGGATAACTCGCTTCTCTCGTCAGTTTTGAGCTTTGTCTTTTAAGTTAATAATGTTCTATAATTAGTGCTGTGAGTTACATAACCTTGTTTTTGAGCTATTGGTGGTGGCACTATACTCTAGCCCTCTTCGATTTGGTTCGAAATTATTTTAATTTCGTCGGCTGGCTGAAAAATTTCTTCTCATTAGGATTATTGGTCAGGACAATTTTTGCTCCCTGGCGGCGAATGGGGGAAAAATATGGCAGTATTTTTGATGCCGAGCAATTCTTCGGCGCCTTGATTGTCAATACTCTGATGCGCCTGGTGGGTTCTGTCATCAAATCCGCGATCATCGTTTTTGGTTTACTGGTCATATTTTTGTCGGTTTTTATTTTTCTGGCCACGCTGATTCTATGGCTCGCTGCGCCAATTATTATCATTTTTCTCTTTATTTTTGGTATTGGTTTAATTATTTCTTAGTATGAGTTATTCTCTCGCTAATTTAAAGACCAGTCGCATTTACCCCGTTTTGGTTTTGGAAACCATTATTTCTCGCCGGCGACTCTCTTTATTACTTCATCTGCTAGGCTACATCCTAATTATTTTTCTGTTTTTAATTTTTGCCGATGGCATTACCGCCAACTGGCCAACTCTCGCTTCTTGGACGGCATACTTTGCCGCTTTTAAATCTAAAGCGCTGGGTCTGGCGGTGTTGGATTTTGATCTTTGGCTCTGCTTTTTCCTCTTATTTGTTTATTTGCGCTCGGCTTACTACTTCAAAAATGTTGTCAGCAATGATTATGGTCGGCACGACTGCTTTTCTTTTTCCGTCGGGCGTATTTTGTATCAGGCCAGAAAAAGCTATCTACTTGGCGGTTTTATAGAGTCGCCCGTCGGACAGGCTATTATGACTCGAGCGAGTTTTACTACCGAAGAATTATCTCATTTTTTGAGTGGGCGACAAGATCTTGGTACAACCTTAACCATTGCGGAGGGGAAAGTGATTATGCTCAAAGACTTGGCTATCACCTTATACGACGACAATCCGGATCTGGCTAAACTTCTGTCTACCAAAGGGCTGAAAAAAGAAGATTGGTTGCATGTCGTAGAGTGGGTAGCCGATGGAATTGGGGCGGAAGAACTATCTTCCCGCTGGTGGTGGCGGGAAAATTTAGACCGTTTAGGCAGTATTGGCCGGGGCTGGTCATTTGGCGGGACTTACACGCTGGATCTTTATGCGCGCAACCTTTTGGCCAGCCCGGAAGCTAATTTTTCTCCCTACGAAATCTTTTTTCGCGCTAAAGAGGTAAGGCAGATAGAAAGTGTTTTATCTCGAGCGGATGAAACCAATGTCTTGTTGATTGGTATGACAGAACCGGTGCGCATGGATGTGCTCTGGACTTTTGTTAAGGAAGTTAAAAGGGGCTCGGTTTTACCGGTTTTAGAACATAAACGGATTCTGCTCTTCAATACCGGTTTATTTATCTCGGCTTTTAAAGAGCGCTCGGCTTTTGAAAACGAAGTCATTAGAGTTTTTAATGAAGCGGTCAAAGCCGGAGATATCATTTTAGTGTTTGACGACTTTGCCGGTTTTATTACCGGAGCGTTAAGTTTGCAATCTAATGTTTTTTCCATTCTAGACCAATATTTTGCCTCCTCGGCTTTGCAGATTATTGCGATGGTGGATACAGACAAATTCCATCGCTTTATTGAAACTCGACCAGATATTATGACACGGTTTGAAAAGGTCCAGGTTGAGGACTTAAGTGAGGATCAAGTCGTAATGACACTGGTGGAAGCCATTGACCACCTAGAAAAAAGATACCCGGTTAGATTTACCTATCAAGCTCTAGTAGCCATCATAAGGAGCGCGGAGAGTTATCTTTCCGAAGGGGCCCTGTCGGAAAAATCTAAAGATTTAGTGGCGGAATTGATTCCTTGGGCACTTAAAGAGAAGCGATACCTTTTGTCCGATAAAGAAGTGGAGGACTATGTGCGGGCCAAAACTAATATTCCAATTGGAGAGATTACACCAGAAGAAAAAGAGAAGCTACTCCACCTGGAAGCCGCTCTTGGTACTCGGGTCATTGGCCAAGATCAGGCGCTCAAGGCGGTAGCGAGCGCGATGTTGCGGGCGCGAGCCGGCACACGCAATGTTAGCCGACCGATCGGCTCCTTTCTCTTTTTGGGTCCGACCGGGGTGGGCAAGACCGAAACAGCCAAAGCGCTGGCGGCTACTTATTTTAATGACGAAAGCAAATTGATGCGACTGGATATGACCGAGTATCAAGCAGAGGATTCTATGAACCGGCTAATCGGCTCTTTTGCTGATAATAGACCGGGCGTACTTACTAGTATGATTAGGCAGAACCAATTCGGGGTTTTGCTGTTAGATGAATTTGAAAAGACGAATCGGGAAGTGCTCAATCTTTTTTTGCAAATTTTAGATGAAGGAAAATTTACCGATATGGAAGGCAAGTCTGTCAACGCGCGTAATATTATCTTCATCGCCACTTCCAACGCCGGAGCCGATCAAATTTGGGATTTAGTGGGACGAGGGGAAGATCCCGCCCTCCATCGTGATGAGCTGATCAATAGTATCGTCAGCGCGGGAACCTATAAACCGGAACTCTTGAATCGCTTTGATGAGATGGTAATTTTCCACCCGCTCTCGCCGGATGTGCTAAAACAAATAGCGGCTCTGATGCTCAAAAAATTAGCCGGTCGCCTGCAAGATAAAGGTATTGAGCTTGTTATCAACGATTATTTAATTAATTTAGTTAGCACTGAAGGGGTCAATAAAATTTTTGGCGCCCGCCCGATGAATCGCTACATTCAAGGAAACATTGAACAAGCTGTTGCCAATAAAATCGTGACCGGAGAAATCAGGCCAGGCAGCAAGGTGGAATTTGTCTTGGCGAATGGAGTATCTCCCGCTCCAACCGGTACTCCGATATCGGCAGGCAGTAATTTCGTGATAAAAATTTCCGGTTAAAATTTTAAATCAAGAAACTCTTTTCTTGACAGGTATTTGGCGGAGCACGAATAATTTTCTGCTAAAAATTTTCTCTGCTCGCGCCGTCGCGCTGTGCAAGTCTCCGCCAAGCACCTGCCGCGAACGAGTTTCTAAAACAAGTTCCGTGGTTTAGAGTCAAAGCGATTAAAATGAAAACGAAATTCCAAATTGCCAGTTATATTTTAACTATCAGCTTAGCGGTGGGAGTCGGCTTAATGTCGGCATTTTGGTTGGAGAAGGTGACTAATGTAGCTGGTAGTCGCTTATCTTTCTTGGCCGATGTTGCTTTAGTCTCTAAGAGTTATTTTGTGGCGACGAGTACGGATTTTTCTTCCGTTCCGACCACTACCTCTAGAACGACGAATGAAACTAGTTTGGTATTTGTCGGTGATATTATGCTGGATCGCGGAGTGAAAAATTCCATCGCCAAAAACGGCGCTGGCGATTATCGCTATATTATTGACGACATCAGCAAAATCCAAACGGCTGATATTTTGGTTGGTAATCTGGAAGGCCCGGCTTCGGATCAGGGGGAAAATAAGAACAGCAATTATTCTTTTCGCATGTCGCCTGAAGCCCTAGTTTTATTAAAAGATAGCAGTTTTAACGTTTTAACGGTAGCCAATAATCATATCGGGGATTGGGGACGGCCGGCATTTCTAGATACGCTAGCGCGTATTAAAGACTTAGGAATGATTGCGGTGGGCGGAGGTAGTAATTTTGTTGAAGCATCCACCCCACAAATCATTGACAAAAATGGCACGCGCTTTGGTTTTCTCGCTTTTACTGATGTTGGTCCGGCTTGGTTGGCGGCGAACGATAAGTCGTCTGGCCTCGTGATGGCGGGTGACAAACGAATGCCGCAGATTATCAAAGATTCTGCCGGCCAAGTGGATGTTTTGATTGTTTCGTATCACTTTGGCACTGAATACCAAAAAGTCCCAAACGTGCGACAAAAGCAATTGGCGCATTTAGCCATTGATAATGGAGCTAAAATCGTGGTCGGTACTCATCCGCATGTGCCGGAAGAAATGGAGAATTACAATGGCGGTTTAATTTTTTATAGCTTGGGTAATTTTATTTTTGATCAAAATTTTTCGCCTGATACGATGTCTGGTTTAGTAGTCAAGATTAATTTTCAAGGCAAAAATATTTTGGATGTTTGGAAAATGCATTCGGTGCAGGATAAACAGTTTCGGGTCAGAGTAGAATAACGCTCGGACTTAATTTTTCGGCGGACACGCATTAAGTTCGGCCAGCGCCAAACTTGTGCTCCGCTCGGCCGCGCTATTTTCCGAGTACGGAAAAACCATGCTAACGCGGCCTGCGCGAGGTCCGGCGAAAAATAAGTCCTCGTTTAGCTGAAAATACTAAACTATTGCAATTTATCTATTATTGTTGTATACTCATAGCCAGAACACAGAAAGGTTTTCTGGTTCTTTAAATTCTTATGTGGCGGTGCCACAAGGAGGTAGGGTTATGATTATCAAGTTGTTTGACTTGGAGCCCGATCGGTATTTGAAGTTGGTATCCTTTATCTATCTAGATCGGGACAATATTCTTCAGGTAAGCGATCTAATTCCTGAGCTGGGGGAAGAAGTTGCCCATTGGAAGCAGGACTTTCCAGATTTGAGAGTGACTCATACTCTTGAAATCTCACGTCGTCCATCATCTGCCGAAGAAGAAAAAGATGAAGCAGATGAGAATTTAGCGGTCATTAGAATTTTGAGCGAGAAATTTAATCCATCAAACAGTCCCCGCCAGCTAGATCTCCGAACGCTTGAACTAGAAATTCCGGAAAGTATCACTATGGGGCAAAGTGTTGAATTCGGAGACATGACAGAGGAAGACGAACAACGTTGTCACGAGAAGTACCCCAACATTCACTCTTGGGATGAATGTTTCTCACTTCCTTTGCGGTTCATGAATGCTATTTATGGGCTGTGATAATTTGCGTTTCCAACGGTCGTTAAACAAAGAGAGCCTGACCAGCTCTTTTTTATTTGTCTGATTTAAGGTAATCTATACCAGTGAAGAATTTTTGGAAAAACCTAAAAAAACCTTTTTTCGCTCTGGCTCCTATGTATAACGTGACTGATTCGGCTTTTCGGCAGGTTATTGCCAAGTATGGAAAGCCAGATGTATTTTTTACCGAGTTTGTGTCGGCCGACGGGCTGGCGAGCGACAAAGGCAGGGAAAAGCTGAAACGAGAACTTTATTTTACCAAAGCCGAGCGGCCGATTGTGGCGCAGATTTTTGGCGCTAAGCCGGAGACGATAAAAATCGCGGCCGAAATTGTTGCCGAAATGGATTTTGATGGATTAGATATTAATATGGGTTGTCCCGATCGGGCGGTAATAAAACAGGGAGCGGGAGCGGCTTTAATTAAAGATCCAAAATTGGCCGTGGCTATTATTCAGGCCGCCAAAGAGGGAGCGCCAAATTTGCCGATTTCCGTTAAAACTAGAATTGGTTATTCCGGAATTGATGGGCTGGAAAATTGGACAAAAACCCTGCTTTCCGCCAAACCGGCAACCATTACTTTTCACCTGCGGACAGTGAAAGAGATGTCTCTTGTGCCAGCGCATTGGGAATTGATCAAAATTCCAGTGGCTCTGGCGAAGGGGATGGGGACTTTAATTATCGGTAATGGTGATGTTGATAGTATAAAAGACGGCTTAGCCAAAGCTAAAGAATACAGCGTGGACGGTATTATGATTGGGCGAGAAATACTCGGCAATCCGTGGCTGTTTGCCAATTTGGCCCAAGCTAAGCTTGGTTGCCAAATTGAGCACCCTGTCCCAAACCCAGGGCAAGACGCGGGGACGAATAGTCCATCCCTTATTTCGCGAAGCGCTTGCCCGTCTGACCTTTTGGGACTAGGGTGGTCCGGCCGGAAGAATATTTCTTTAAAAGAAAAACTCCAAATTTTAGTTGAGCATGCCAAATTATTTGAGAAACTTTACGGCCAGACACTGACTAACAAAAAACTTTTCGGCGGACATACCAAAAATTTCGCCGTCATGAAAAAACATTTCAAGGTCTACGTTAGCGGTTTTGCCGGGGCTACCGATTTGCGAGCTAAACTAATGGAATCTTCCAATGCTCAAGAAGTGGAAACAATTGTGGTCAATTTTCTAAATAATTGACATTAAGGATAAATTAGTGGTATATTATTGGGTGGATACGGCTCTTAAATATCAGGGTCGTTTTTTTGAAAATTTAGAACAAGGAGACCAAAAATGGACAAGATCGGGCTTTTAAAGCAGATTGAATCCAAACTTGAGGACGAAATCGTGGCTGCTGAAAGAGCAAGAAAGGATGCTCAAGATGAAGCCAATAGCCATAAGGGGGCTATGCAGTCAAGATACGACACCTTCAAGGAAGAGGCGCAAGACAAAGCGGCCGCCTACGCACAGCGTAAAGCGGAGCTAAGTGACCTATTGTCTGTTATCCGTAACTTTGTTTCCAGCTCCTTCATTCCCCAACCTGGCGGGATAATCAGGGTTGGAAGCATAATTCTCCTCATGTCTGGCGACGAAGAAAAAAGATACATTCTTGCTCCTGCCGGGGGAGGAATGGAATTGATTGTCGGCTCAGATGAGATCCTTGTGATCACCCTCTCTTCTCCGCTCGGGCGTATTCTCATGGGGAAAAAAACCGGAGAAGAAGTTCATCTGTGTATCCAAAATAAGGTGATAACTCATCAAATCATGGAGGTGCTCTGATGAACTTGTTCGTCACTCTCGAAGGCGTTGATGGTGTTGGTAAGACCACTGTGGCAAAACTTCTTGCCGATGACGGATCTTTTCAATACTACAAATCTCCTTCCGGTCCTTTTGCACAATTACGAAGGGAGATTGATGCTCATGCGACTTCGCTTGAGCGGTATTGTTTCTACCGACTGGCAACACAGTTTGATTCGGTGCAAATAAGTCAGTTGTTAGAGAAAAATTCCGTTGTCTGCGACCGATATATCGCGTCTACGACAGCATATCATATCGCAATGGATGCTCGCATCCGAGTTATCCATAACGATGTGGGGCTTCTCAAACCACACTTCGCATTTCTTCTCGGCGCCCGTTCGGAAATTCGTGATAAGCGAATACTTGAACGCGCAAGAGTATTAAGCGATGCAAAACTTGAAGGAGACAGTATTCTTCTTGATCGCATCGCCGAAATCTTCATGTCGTTCGGACTCATCTTCATTGACACCAGTGATGTGACGGCCGAGGGAATCGTGATGACCATTAAGCGTATCATCACAAAAGGAGAAATACCATGAAGCTAAAACCGCTTTCTTACGCTCATATCATGGCTATTGCGGATGCATGGCGTGACATGGGAGGAACTTCCGAAGTGGAGATTGGCGCGCTTGAACCGCTTTTATGGCGAGACGAGCAATATCGCATCCACGATGTTGTAAGTGCTCTGACCGAAAGAGGATTTAAGGTCTCAATGACAACCAACGGGCAACTATTAGACATCTTCGTCGGAAACTTGAGTCGTGCTGGTCTCTCGCTTATACGAACGAGCTGGCACTCGACCAATCCACTGATGTTCAGAGAGATATCTGGGGGTTATGGCGATTACAATCGCTTCATGCGCGGGATAACACTCGCACTTGAATCAGGTATTAAAATCGCCTTCAATCGCGTACTTCTCAAAGGGTATACCGATGATATCCCCGAACAGTTGGCATTCATCGAACGGTACAAAAGTCGACTCAAGCTTTACACTCTCCTCTGGACACCACGAAGCGCATCTACGTATGAATCATTCTATCAAGACTAGCGGCCTATCGTGCGAGCATCAGTTTTACCACGTACATTTGAGATGACAAAGTTAAGAAAACAGCTTGGCCGAAGCCGTCTCCGTTTTCATCTTATTGGAGGCGGATCAGTCGAAGTAAAACTGGGCGATAGACTTAACCGTGGTATACATCCCTGTGTATCATGTTCGTTTAAAAACGAGTGCGAGGAAGAATTTGGCGATTATGTCCGAATTGATCCCCGCCTGTATCTCTATTTCTGTTATATGCGCCGCAATCTTGGTTTCCAAATGCCGGAATACTTTGGGAGGTCTGATGCGTTGAAACAGAAAATACTAGAAATGCTCGGAAGTGTAGATATTGACAGTCTCCTTGCAAAAACCCCACTGCGCCTGACTGTGACGCCATTCTGCAACTTCAATTGCAGAGCACCGGGATCAGAACAAGGATGGTGCATGGAGGAACCGGGTGAATTCATGTATCCAAAAATTCGGGCCTCCCTACTTAAAAAGGAATAGCCCAACGCCGCGTATCAAGCTCATAAGCTCACGCGGCGTTTTTCTTTGGCGGATTTGCAAAAGTAATTTCCGGTAAATGAATTATTGTTTCGGCCGGAATATTTAGTTCTTTTTCATATACGAGATCGATACTGCCAAAAACAGCTTTTTCAAAATCAAAATTTAATTCATTGGATATTTCTCGCACTATTTTCTCATTTGCCCCTTCAATTTCTATGAATGGATTTAGCCCTGGCCAGGTATCAATCGTCATTTCTATTCCGTCACGCATCCATACCTCACGCATATTTTCCTGGAATGCCTTCGCTGGAATATTACATGCCTCAAAAAAATCTGCAGCGATATTAAAATCGTTAACTATAAGCTCAACTTCGTAAGTATCGTTAATGCCTGATCCGCGGACTTCTTTTATCGTCATCGTTACCTTATTGGATTCTTGTCGCACACGACCCCACTTATTTCGTCCAGGTGCAATCTGAGAAAAATCAAAAGTTTTTCTCCGCATCATATATTCTGGTGTTTCTAACTTAAAGCCAGCATCTTTTAACTTGGCTCGGATAGAATCTTTATCAACCGAAAGAAATGTTGCTTCAACTTCATTTTTCATGAACACATTATACTTAGAAAAAACTTTATTACAATATTTTCGAGTAAATATGGGTTTAATTGACAAATGGCTCAATAAACCTAGAATGAGGGCTTAGATACCCGATCTCTAAAAAGGAGGGCGATAAACATGCCTAATTTCAGGCACATTGTTTTGACCCAGGATTTCCCCCTGGAGTGGCTTGATCGGCTCTACATTGAATCAGCCGAGGCGGAATCGGCGGTTAAGAAAAAAATTGCTCGTACTTTGTACAAACTGGATGAGTATTTGATGATCGAACTTTTTTACCAGCCATCCACTCGTACCCGCACCTCGTTCGGGGCGGCGATGACGCGGATGGGGGGACAAGTCCTGTGGACCGAGAATGCCCGTGAATTTTCCTCGGCAGCCAAAGGCGAAACACCGGAAGATACCATCCGGGTTCTGGACTACGCTGATCTTGTTGTGGTACGCCATCCAGAAGAAGGTGTGGTGGGGCGAATGGCCGCCATGGATGTTGTTCCGGTAATTAATGCCGGCGATGGGCCGGGTCAACATCCGTCCCAAGCTTTCCTTGATGCCTGGACAATCAAGAAGGAATTAGGTCGTCTTGATGGCTTGCGAGTTGCCCTGATGGGTGATCTGAAGTACGGTCGGACGATCCACTCCCTCATTTACCTGCTGGCTAAGTACGAGCCGCGCATCATTAATCTGGTTTCTCCGCCAGAACTGTCTTTACCGGAGGAGCTGATCGCTTATCTTGACCGGCATCATATCCCGTATCGGCAGTGTGGCGACATTAAGCAAATTGCTGCCGATCTCGATGTTCTTTACCAGACGCGTGTGCAGAAGGAGTACTTCGAGAATGAAGCTGATTACTTGCGTGTCGCTCGCCGGCAGATTGTAGACGGAGAAGTGATGCGTCTGTTGCCATCGCTGGCGATTGTAATGCACCCTCTACCCCGTGTCGGCGAGATTGATCCGGCAATTGACTCTGACCCTCGAGCTGCTTATTTCCGCCAAGCGCGTAACGGTCTCTACCTGCGTATGGCCTTAATCAATTGGATCATTGGCCGCTGGTAATGGGCTTAACGACATGATCTTTTTTGGCCTCCACTTTGGTGGGGGCCATTTCTTTGTTACAATAGATTTATGTCCGAAATCGCTTTGTATCGTAAATACCGTCCGAGCGGCTGGGCGGAGGTCATTGGCCAAGACCATGTGGTGAGTGTTTTAGAAGGGGCGATTAAAATGGGTAATGTTGCCCACGCCTATCTTTTTTCCGGCACGCGTGGCACCGGCAAGACCAGTGTAGCGCGGATTTTTGCTGGAGCCATTGGCACAACATTGAATGATTTGTATGAAATAGACGCGGCCTCCAGTCGTGGTATTGATGAGATTCGCGAATTGCGTGAAGGAGTGCGCTCTCTCCCCTTTGAATCAAGGTATAAAGTTTATATTATTGACGAGGTGCATATGCTGACAAAGGAGGCCTTTAATGCTCTTCTTAAAACATTGGAAGAACCGCCGGCCCATGTGATTTTCGTTTTAGCGACCACTGAACTGCACAAATTACCGGATACAATTGTGTCGCGCTGTCAAACCTTTACTTTCAAAAAGCCCACAGTGGAGATGCTGCAAAAGTTGGTAGTTAAGGTTGCTAAAAAGGAGGGTTTTACCATTAATGAGGGCTCGGCTAATTTGATCGCGCTTTTGGGCGATGGATCGTTCCGCGACGTGCTGGGAATTTTGCAAAAAGTGATGAGTATCTCAGCCGATAAGAAAGTGAGCGAGGAAGAAATAGAAGCTATCACCGGCGCGCCCAGCAAAAAATTAGTTTTTGAATTTATTGAAACCCTGCTGTCTAAAAATCTTAATCGGGCGTTGGCCATAATTAACCAAACAGCCGAAGAGGGAAAAGACATCAAATTTTTCTTAAAGATGGTTTTAACGGAACTGCGCCTAGCGATGCTCCTGCATTTTGCGCCGGAACTGAAAAAAGATATTGAGGAAGAAGTGGGAACGGATGAGCTAGAGAAAATTATGGCATTAAACCAACTAGTGGAAGCCGACCATCTGCCGGCCGTTCTTAAAGAGTTAATTTGTGTTTATGAAGAACTGGGTAAAACTTATCTCACCCAGCTGCCGCTGGAATTGGCCGTAGTGAAAATCGCTAAATCACTTGGGAGCGAAGCTCCCAAGTGAAAAGTTTGAGCTAAAATCTTCTTTCTTAACTCTCATTCTCTGATTCTAGTAGCCGAAAAAACCAAGGTAAGCAAGATAAGATCCCAACACCACGTAACAAGTGGCAATGACATAAAAAACTTTTTTCTCGTGCAACCAAACGTAAATCTTATCTAGAAAGTGGCGAGAAATAAAGACATAAAGCAACCCTTCCAAAAGTAGCATCCAGCCGAGAATGGAAATGATAATCGGCAAAGCACTACCGAACCAGACATTGTGAATTTCCACAAAAACGAGGCCAATGATTAACTCTATCCAGCCGATAATATAAAGCAGAGTGCGATTCTTAATAGTCTCCCGCAAGATCGTCATCAGCATCTGACGTTTAAATAACATATATAGACCGGCGATTAAAAAAATAAGCCCCCACAACCGCGCCAAAAGCAAAGTCAAATTTAGATTCATGGACAGCGACTTAATTGATAACTACTGTTAATTATACTCTATTTATCAAGCTGTGGTTAAATTTTTTGGGCCCAACTTTTAATATTTGCTCCTATATAAATCATTCAAAGGTGACCAGCACTATGTCTTTTGTTTCAACCTAAAACTCCGCCGGGGCGGAGTTTTAAACAATATCTATCTTATTTTGGCGATGGGACAGCTTTTCCGGTTGGCGTGACCGTTGATCCTTTGATTGGATTCGAGCCATTGTCGTAATAGTTCGGCTGACCGAGCTGGTATTGATACATCATCGGTGTTTGACGATAATACATCATCCCGTGGCGTCCCCAGCCGAAATCATCACCGCCATAACCGGCTCCGGCTTTGAACAGACCGATTTGCATACCGAGCCAAAAGACAAGCAGGATGATAATAAGCCCCAGCACGAAGTGGAGCAGGTGATAGTCCCAGTGGCGGTGAGCCATACAAGAGCCGCAACCACAACTCGAGCCAAAACATGAGCAATCCATCATCTTTTTCCGGCTATTTTTTGGTTTCTCATTTTCCTCCATAAATTAGAAATTATTAGTTGATAATTTTTACTTCAGATTTACTTACTATTAATTATATAACGGGTACAATATAATTGGTTCGTTCGTTCAGAATTGAAAATTGCTATTTTCCATTCTTCACTTACTGCCAATTATAGCACAAAAGAATTTTTTTTAACTGTGCATAACTAACTAAGGAGAATAAATAAACTTCAACTAAACTAAAATAGGTTTTTAATATCGCGTACAATTTCCGGAAATTTGTCTTGATTGAAATGCTGGCGGTTGGTGAAAATTCTGACTTTAGCAGATGGAAGCTGTTTCTGGTATTTGGCCAGATCAACAAAAGAAACCACCGGATCATCTTGACTGTGATAAAGAAAAATTTGTCCGCCTTGTTTGGCTAATTTGGTTAATTTTTTTGGCAGGGTAAAATCAGCCAGCGAATAGTCGGAATTTTTGGCGTCAAATGGCGGAGCGACCAAAAAGACCCCTCGGATCTTTTTGGAAAACTTATTGGCTGATAAATATTTGGCTAAAAATATCCCGCCCAGCGAATGGCCGAGCAATATGACTTCTTTATGGAAGAAGGGGATGAGCTTTTCAAACCAAATCTTCCACTCCAAATATTTGGAATTATTACTGTTAGGCATTTTCGGCGCGATGACTTCAAAATTTCGTCCGAGTTTTTGAGACAAATCCTCTTTCCATTTTTTGGCTTTCATTTGCTCCCAATCAACCTTTTTCTCCTTCAAATAGGCCAAGTATTTTTTGGCTGAGTCAAAGGTATCGCCGCCGTGGATGACAATAATTTGCTGTTTCATAAACTTATGAAACTACGGCTTTTTTATCGGAGCTTTCTTCTTGATGGCAACTTTATTTTCTGCTTCCTCGGGAACCGCTATGTTGGCCGAAATCAAAGCGGCTTTTAACTCTTCTGTTTTAGGTTTTGTACCGGCCTGCTTGCCGGTGACATTAGTTGAAGAATCTACTAACTTCTTGGCCGCCTGATTTTGCTCAAGGGGAGTAGCGCTTCTTCCCACCAGTTCTATCAATTTGTCGAGCTTCGCCGTGACCGTATCTAATTGTTTCTTAAGGTCATCATATTGTTTGCCATCAAACCCAGGCTTGGAATCTCCTGCCGAAGTGAAATCTCTCCTGGTAAAATTGGGCGCTGGGGCGTTTCTCTTAGAAAAGTCATTTGATGATCCTTCATTTTTGCGGTGAAAACAATCGCTACAATACACCGGCTTGTCGCCGCTGGGGCGAAAAGGGACTTCGCAAGACTTATGACAGGTACTACAAACAGCGCTAAACATCTGTGCTCCGCCATCTCTGCCCGCTGGCCGATTGAAATTCGGTCTGCTGCCGAAACTGGGACGACCCGAGTCCCTCCGGTTAAAACTTCTACCACCGCCAAACCCACCAGATTTCTTATAGTCACTCATAGAG
>JBBUAE010000043.1:0-5729 GCA_038061005.1 Patescibacteria group bacterium
TCGTGAATTCGTTTTTACCCCCAAAATTGAATACAAATTAGTCGCCGAGCGAAGTGAGGCGAACCGAAACTCTTTGACTTTTCCTTTCTGGTGCCCCGTGGGGGAATCGAACCCTCGACCGTTTGCTTAAAAGGCAACTGCTCTACCAACTGATCTAACGGGGCGTTTAAACAAAGAAATAATACTAAAAAAACCTTTAAATGTCTAGATTTTTGCTAAAAAATGCGATAATATGCGTAAATATCTATCGTCCCCATAGCCCTGACGAGCGGAGCTGTCGGGGTCCCGACCCCCATAGGGGCGTCGGGATTTAACGAAAAATAGATACAAGCCCTCATAGTTTAACGGATAGAACACAGCCCTCCGAAGGCTGAAATCGAGGTTCAATTCCTCGTGGGGGCACCAGATGAAAAAACAGGTTTCTCTCATTCTTCATAATATCCGCAGTGCTTATAATGTCGGGGCGATTTTTCGAACAGCGGATGCCTGTGGAATAAAGATGATTTCTTTGACCGGCTATACTCCGGCTCCGGTGGACGAATTCGGCCGAGCCAACAGCGGCATTGCCAAATCGGCCATTGGGGCGGAAAAAACGGTAGCGTGGAAAAAGGTAAAAAATATTAATGCCGTTTTAACTAAATTAAAAAAAGGAGGCGCACAGATTATTGCTATCGAGCAAGACAAAAATTCTACTGACTATAAAAAAGTCAAACCAAAATACCCTTGCGCATTTATCTTGGGGGAGGAAGTGAACGGACTGACAAAAAGTATTTTAGATAAATGTGATGTAGTGGCCGAAATCCCTATGAACGGCCAAAAAGAATCGCTCAATGTTTCCGTGGCAGCGGGAATAGCCCTGTTTCGGATATTGAATGTTTAAAATTATCTCTGACATTTCGGACAATAGACTGTTCCGCGCCCGTTATGGCGCATTTTTTTGAGAATGATTCCGCAGATTTTACACGGTTCTCCAGCACGGCCGTAGACATTCAAAAAAGGGGCAAATCCGCCGGGTTTGCCATTCGTGCGGCGGTAATTTCTGGAAGAAGTGCCTTTCTTTTGAATGGACAATTTTAACACTTTAATGATTGAATCATGAAGCTTCTTTATCTCTGCCGGTTTAATCGTCCTAGCCTTACGATTAGGCATTAGCTTGGATAAAAAGGCGGCCTCATCGGCGTAGATATTGCCGATGCCGGCAATCAAAGTTTGGTCCATTAAAATTTGTTTAACAGTCCACTTGGGATATTTTTTAAATAGGTCAATTAAGTACTGGATAGAAAATTTTTTGGAGAGGGGATCGGGCCCGATATGGCCGATGAGCAGTTTAACTTCTTCATCGTCTACTAATCTGACCCAACCAAATTTGCGCATGTCATTAAAATAGAGTTTAGAATTATCGGAGAAGGTAAGAATGAGGCGGGTATGATTATTAGGAAGAATCTTCTCATCTTCCGGGGCCGGATGACCGCCCACAATCATTTTTTTGTCATGCTTGAAGATTAGTTGGCCGGTCATTTTCAGGTGGAAGGCGAGCGAGAGGTGTCCAGTGAAATTAACGATCAAAATCTTGGCTTGCCGCTCAACCTTTTCTATTTTTTGACCCTTAATTTTCTTTTGGAATTCATGCTCGCTTAAAGGGTTAACTGTTTTAGCCCACAAAATTTCGGCTGATTTTATTTTTTTGTTTTTGATAACCTTGGACAGCTCCCGCCGCAAGGTTTCCACTTCTGGCAATTCTGGCATCCCATTAGAAGTTTATTTGTTAGTAAATTAAATGGTTAACGAGATCTCATCTATGACTTGTTCCGTTCATTTATATATCACAGCTATTTCTAACGGGACAAGTATTTTTAGGCTAGAATTTTATCCAATTCCTCCTGCGCGACATCAGCATCGCTCCATGGGAGCTTAGTATCGTTTGGCCCCATCATGTACGGATCAGTGCCTTTCCCAGTGAGAATCACTACACTGCCCGGCGTGGCGCGAGTAAGGGCTTCATGGATAGCATCTCGACGATCCATTATTATGTCATAGCCCTTAGTTATCCCAGTGGCAATATCATCCACAATACATTGGGGATCTTCATCGTAAGGATCTTCATTGGTCAGAATTATTTCGTCGCAGTACTGATTGGCCACTTTACCCATCTCTGGCCGTTTCCATTTGTCGCGGCCGCCGCCACAAGAGCCAAGTACGCAAATTAATTTTCTTTTGCCGGCATAAACGCTATAAGCAGCTTTTAAAGAATCAGCGGTGTGAGCATAATCTACGATCACCTCAAAGTTTTGCTCAGCTTTATGAAAAGTAGCAATCACTGGTTGCATTCGTCCAGCCACGCCACTGAATTTTTCCAAAGCTGTTTTTATTTGTTCGGGCGTTACACCTTGTGACTGGGCGTAAAAAGCGGCGCCGAGCATGTTATAAACATTAAATAATCCGGGCAACTGAGTTTCTATTTTTTGACCGGCAAAAGTAATGACTGACCCGTCGTCTCCCAACTCATATGGCTCGGCGTCCTTGGCCGTAAATTTAATTTTATTAGGAATATTAAACGCTAAAAACTTTTCTGCTTCTTTGTCATCGCCGTTTACCACCAGCACCTTATCTTGTTTAGGTGATTGTTTCAGCGCTTTAGCGATGTTTAATTTGGCTTGGACATAATTGGCGTACGATCCATGCGACTCAATATGCTCGGGGGAAAGATTGGTGAAAATCAGCGCGTCTAAATCAATGAAAGCGTGGCGGTAGAGTTTGGCTCCTTCGGAAGACAATTCCATCACTACATAATCGCAGCCGGCATTTACCGCCTGGCGCAAAAATTTTTGCAAAAAGAAACGGCCTGGAGTGGTCATCTTGAGCAAATTTCTTTCGGTTTGGTCGCCAGCCTTAAAACGCAAGGTAGAAACGATGGCGGTTTTGAATCCGCCGGCCTCCAATAGAGCGCTGACTAATTCGGTGGAAGTGGTTTTGCCTTTAGTGCCAGTAATGGCCGCTACTTTCAGGTGGTGAGAGGGAAAACGGTAAATCAGGGCGCTGATAAAAGCCAAAGAGAGGTGATAGTAGGGCTGGAGTTTTTTAAAAATCCCGGCTGGAATTATTTTTTTGATAACAGACAGCATGTGTTTACTATTTGCCGAGATTTTTTAATGCCAGTTTAATTTTTTCGCCGGTATCAGTTGTTTCCATGGGGATTTTCTTAGCAGCCTCCCTGGCTTCTCTAAGCGAATACCCGAGAGCTTGGAGGGCGTGTAAAACATCGGCCTCTCGGTCCAGTTCTTCCGATGGTAGGAATTCTCCCATTTTACCCAGCTTGTCTTTCAATTCCAGCACGATCTTTTCCGCGCTTTTTCGGCCGATACCGGAAACCTTAGTCAAATATTCAGTGTGACCGGACACAATAGCTTTGCGTAAAGTTTCCGGGCCAGTTAGCGATAAAATGGCCAAAGCGCTCCGCGGGCCAATGCCGGAAACAGTAATCAGCATTTGGAAAAACTCTAATTCTTGCTGTTCTAAAAAACCATAAAGATCCAAAGCGTCTTCTTTGACCGCTAAATGAGTCCAGAAACTAACCTCAAAATCGCTTTTAGTTAACTGGTTTAAGGTGTCGGCCGTGACATTTATCTTGTAACCTACGCCGCCGGTATTAACAATAACGAAGCGATCGCCTTTATGGGTAAGATTCCCGATAATTTGCCCAATCATGACACCATCATAGCAAATGTTGATTTTTCTGGCGATATCTGGTAATTTATAGGAACTTGTTATCAACTGGGACCTGTCCTGTTAAAAGTAAAGGTTTACCCTATGGAGTATAGCGAACTACTCCATAGGGTGAAATTGTAGATGAGAAGTTTGGCTACTTTACAGAAAGTCTCAGGGAGAAAATTATCAAAAAATAATAAACTTTTAATAGGATGCCTATCATTAAATCAGCCAAAAAAGCCCTGCGCGGTTCGGGACGCAAAAAAGTTTTTAATACCCGCCGTAAGGAGGCTCTAAAAGATGCTATTAAGGACGTTAAAAAACTGGTGGCCGACCTGTCTGCCGACAGGCAGGATAAGAAGATCAAAGAGGCCCAAACCCTTTTATCTAAAGCCTATCAAGCGATTGACAAGGCGGCCAAGCGGGGAGTGATTAAGAAAAATACCGCCGCGCGCAAAAAGTCACGACTAGCGACTTCTATAAAAAAAGCTTCTTAAAAAAGGCCCCGCAAGGGGTTTCTTTTTGGGTGAAAATCAGCTAATATAAGACTGTTTGTTTTGCCCTCATAGTTTAATGGATAAAACACGGGATTGCGGATCCCGCGATCGAGGTTCGATTCCTCGTGGGGGCACAAAGACGAAAAATAGCGCACTGCTGCGCTTTTTCGCTTTGTGCCGGGGGCTGGACCATGTCGCGAATACTTGGAGCGAAGGCGAGCCGGGATCGCGAGTATTTAGGCTTTTGCGAATGCTTAGAGCAAAAGGCTTAGTAACTTGTGACCGCAAGCTAAATTCCAAAGAAGTCTGAAACGGTGTCAATTAATGACCCAAGGTATCTTTTTTCGGGCAGGATAGAGATTAATTTAGATCTGATTATTTCGGGGTGGACATTTCCTAGAGGAATAGTGATATGCGGCCGAATAATCCGGCTAGTTTCAATGATTAATTTGTGCTTACCGGCCTCAACCCAGAAAGATTTAATGGTATCGTAAAGGAAGAGACTGCCTCCTGCTTTGATGCCGTGTTTAGCTAAACCAAAAGGCACTTGCCGCGGGGCTCTTTTGCTATACATTCCGATAGTGATAGCCCCAAGCAAAATTACTATGGCAAAAAGTCGGTCTTTTAATATTAAGGATAAAATGATCGCTAGAGTGGCGATGGTACCAAAAATCCAAAACCACCCCGGTTCTTTCTCAAAAAATTCATATTCATAATCCTGCCAATAGACTTCATCGGTTAACCCTTGCTTTTGCAGTTCTTGTTCTATGTCATCCATCCCATTAGAAATTTATTTGCTAATAGTTATTTTTTTTAATTTGTCTTTGCTTCTCGTTATCTGTCTCGCTCATCCACATCTCGTCCCTCTATATTCCCTGTCTGCCGACAGGCAGGTAACGGGACAAGTTCCTTTCATTTTATCATTTATCGAAAGAATGAAAAAGAGAAGGATTGTGGTAAAAGGGGATAAAGATTTTTTCGTTGATTTTGGCTCATTTTTTGGTAGGATATGATGGTATATGGCTAAATCCTGCGATAATAGGATCACCCGAACAAATTTTGTAAAATTTATTTTAGGGAGGGTTGCGCCGAATGGTAAGGCACTAGTCTTGTCAGCCCGAGGCTGATCCGCCTTGGGCGGAAAAACTTTGTACCATGTATTATGTATATATAATTAGGAGTCGAAAGAATAGAGATCGGTATAAAGGATCTACTGATGATCTTAAGAACCGTCTTGGAGAACATAATTCCGGAAAAGTTAAATCCACCAAGAGTGGAACTCCGTGGAAGCTCGAATATTATGAAGCATTCACGAGTAAGAAGTTAGCAAGAAAAGAAGAGTTGTTTTTAAAAACAGGGAAGGGCAGGGATAGAATAAGATATTTATTGGATCTAGATAATTAGGAGGGGTCGCATAGTTGGTCTAGTGCGGTAGTCTTGAAAACTACTAGGGGAGCAATCCTCTCGTGAGTTCGAATCTCACCCCCTCCGCAATTCAGGATTTCGCAAGTGGACAGAAGATGCCAC
>JBBUAE010000044.1:0-1362 GCA_038061005.1 Patescibacteria group bacterium
TGCCGATCTTAAACATAGCCTAAACAATCATAGAAATAATTATTGGCTGATGCGCCACGGTGAAGCGGACAATACCCTTAGTGATCAGATTAATTGTTTGATAGAAAAAAATACTCATCATTTAACGGATCGGGGGAAAGAAGAAGCCAAAAAATCGGCTGAACAACTGAAAGAGAAAAAAATTGATTATATTTTCTCTTCTGATTTTGCTCGTACCAAAGAGACGGCGGCCATTGTGGCAGAAGCCATTGGTTTTCCCAAAGCCGAGATCATTTATGATGACAGATTGCGCGAATACCTGATCGGCCCGGACTGTGAGGGGAAAACTTGGAAAGAGAGCAGTAAAAAATTTGCTTCCAAAAAGGACAAATTATTTAATCCTTTGTCGGGAGGGGAAAGCTGTTTAGCAGTCAAAAAGCGAGTGGGCGAATTCTTGTATGAAATTAACGATAACTATAGAGATAAAAATATCCTGATTATTAGCCACGGCCTGCCACTATTTTTTATACTTAAGGTAGCCGAAGGGAAAAACCAGAGAGAATTGATGACAGAAAAAGATTGGGGCAGTCGCTTTGAACCAGCCGAAATTAAGGACTTGCCGTTTGTGCCGCTACCTCACAACCACAATTACGATTTGGATTTGCATCGCCCGTATATTGATGACATCACCTTGGCTTGCCAGTGCGGTGGAATGATGAAACGCGTGTTGGAAGTACTTGATTGCTGGTTTGAATCCGGCTCCATGCCCTATGCCCAAGCGCATTATCCGTTTGAGAACGATCATTTTGACCCGGCGCAAAATGTCGGCTTCCCGGCTGATTTTATTGCCGAAGGGTTAGACCAAACGCGCGGCTGGTTTTATTCCATGCTTGTTTTGTCAACTGCTTTGTTCGGCCAAGCCAGCTACAAAAATGTGATTGTCAACGGCATTATTCTGGCGGCCGATGGACAAAAAATGTCCAAGAGCTTAAAAAATTATCCCGATCCGCTGACCGTGGTGGATAAATTTGGCGCCGATGCTCTGCGTTTTTACCTTTTATCTTCGCCATTAATGCATGCGGAAGATTTGAATTTTTCCGAAAAAGAGTTAGGAGAAATTTACCGCAAAATTATTATGCGGCTCTCTAACGTACTGGCTTTTTACACCACGTATACCTCGGGGGAAGAAGTAATTAAAAATGAATCAGCAAAAAATATTTTAGATATCTGGATTAAAGCCCGCTTCGATCAATTGATTAAACAGGTTGAAGAAGCCATGGAAAAATACGAATTGGATCGGGCCACTCAACCAATTGATGAATTCATAGATGATTTATCTAATTGGTATGTGCGCCGGTCGCGCGACCGTTTCAAGTCGGCTAA
>JBBUAE010000044.1:1462-6210 GCA_038061005.1 Patescibacteria group bacterium
ACCGGATTTGGCCAATCCGGTCGCCCGATCCGCCGAAGGCGGATTTAGGGATAATGAACAAGATCGTAATTCGGCGGTCTCCACCACCCGGGAAATTTTAGTTGGCTTAGCTAAAGTAATGGCGCCATTTACACCGTTCATGGCCGAAGAAGTTTATCGGAAATTGGCTGGCAGTGGCGGTAAGGAAAGCGTCCACTTAGAAAGCTGGCCAGTGGTGGCTAAACCGGATTTGGCCAATCCGGTCGCCCGATCCGCCGAAGGCGGATTTAGGGATAATTACGATAAGAAGGTTATTGCCGATATGGCCAGAGCTCGCCAATTGACTGAAGTCGGGCTCGCCTTACGTGATCAGGCAGGCATTAAAGTTCGCCAACCACTCTCTGATTTAATGGCTGGAGAATTTTATCGTGTGCCAAATGAATATCTGGAGATTGTCAAAGACGAGCTTAATGTTAAAGACATTAGTATCACCAAAGAGCCAGCCGCGAGTTTCTCGTCCAGCCAATGGGTGTCGCAATCAAACGAACTGGTCGCCAATGACCACGTGCATCTAAATAAGGAAATAACCGATAGTCTTAAGGAAGAAGGAACCCTGCGTGAGCTATTACGCTTTATTCAGAATGAACGCAAAAAAGCCGGCCTTAATCCCGGAGCAGAAGTTACCTTATTAGTTGAGACGGATAATCGAGGACAATCTTTAATGGCTAAATTTGCCAACGACATTAAACGGCAAACTAATCTCCGAGCTATTGTGATGGAGGTTAACGATGGCGGAGAAATTACCATTGACAATCTAATCTTCAAACTCCAGATCAACAAATAAATGGCTTATCATCTGTACCACACCGAAGGATTGGTTCTTGGAGAAAGAGCTTATGGCGAAGCCAATAAAATTTATTATATTCTAACTCCCGATCTTGGCTTGATCGCTGTCTTGGCTCAAGGAATTCGCCATCTTCAGTCTAAGCTGAAATTCCATCTGGACAAATTTGCCCACATCAAACTGGTGGTGGTACGCGGCCGTGAATTGTGGCGTTTGACCAATGCGGAAAAAGTAAACGATCTAGACGGAATTTATAAAAACCCGGCTAAACTGAAACAGCTAGCCAAAGTTTTTTCGGTTTTAAACCACCTGATTCAAGGGGAAGAAAAAGCGGAAGAATTGTTCGTGGAAGTGAAAAGGTCTCTGGAGTTTCTCGCTGATTTAAAACAGCCGGCCAAAAATGAGAAGCCATTGCTTATCAATTGGGAGTATGTCGTTTTACTGCGTCTACTGAAACATCTGGGCTATTTGAAACAGGAGTCGTCTCTAATGGAATTTATTGAGTCAGAACAATGGGATCAAGCGATGGTGGCCAAAATGACCCGGGAGAAGCGTATCTTAGCCACCAAATTAATTAACAGTTCTCTTCTGCATAGCCATATTTAACGATTGGAGGTTATGATATAATTAACCCTACGGAGTAAAAATTGCGAAGCAATTTTAAAATCTTCACCCTGTTAAGTAAAAATCGCCTTGCGATTTTAAATCCTAAAAGGATTTTACTAAACAGGGTAAAGATTTTTACTCCATAGAGTAAGCCCATGAGTGAGGAAAGCACCGATAAAAAATACGGCATAGAAGATTTACAAAGAAAACTTTATTCCCAAGAAGGTGGAAATTTCAAGGTTCGCCGCAGTACTTTATCGCCGAATTATAAAAATATCACCCGCACCTGGATGGATGACGCGCTCAATACCGGATCCGCCAAATCACCCCATTCCTGGCTGGTAAAACTGTTTATCGGGTCAGTCATTTTCTTTATTGGAGCCATGGCTCTTGGATCTTATCTATTTTTTCAAAACAGTAGTGTTATTTCCAATGCCAACATTGATCTTAGTGTTAAAGGACCAACGGAAATTAAAGCCGGCGATCAGGTAGATTTGCAAGTCTTGATTGCTAACAAAAATAAAGTTCCCATCAAATCGGTTCAACTGATGAGTGCCTATGCGACCGGAACGAGAATGGCGGGGAACATTAATCAAGAATTACTGCATGCCACTTTAGATTTGGGAGAAATTCCGTCTGGCGGAGTGGCTAACCAAACTGTTAGTGCTCTGGTTTTTGGCAAGGAAAACGAAACTAAGACTATCACCTTAAAACTTAGGTATAGCGTGGCGGACTCTAATAATTTTTTTGAAAAAGAAACAACTTACAACCTGAAAATTTCTGCTTCGCCGATTGATCTGACGGTTGATATGCCGTCAGAAATGAATTCTGGCGAAAATATCACCATTAGAATAACAGCCATGGATAATTCTCCTTCGCCCCTCAAAAATATTTTGCTGGGAATTAATTATCCTCCCGGATTTACCTTTAAAGAATCGGATGTTAAGCCAAGCTACGGCAATAACCGCTGGTTCTTTGGCGATATGGAATCGGGAGTAGTTAGGAAAATAACCATCACTGGCATGATAGAAGGATCGCCAGAGGATCTCAAATCTTTCAATATTACCACCGGTATCCAAGGAACTCTAAATCCGCAAAATGTCAGCATTTTCTACAATAATATCTTTAAAACTCTAGCCATCAAAAAACCATTTTTGGCCATTACTTTAAATGGCGGAGAAAAAAGGAATTTATCTATGGAGGGTAATGCCAGCCAAGACTTCACTTTAACCTGGGCTAATAATCTGTTAACCACGATTGTCGATGGGGTAGTCTCGCTGTCTTTAGATGGAAACGTTTTAGATAAACAGGCGGTGGGGGTAGCTAGAGGTTACTATTCGTCTTATGACAATGTGATTACCTGGAACAAAAGTACCGAGCCGTCCTTGGGGGCGATGGATCCTGGATCAACCAATACGCTCACTTTTAAATTAGGGACTCTGCCTTTAGTGATCTCGGAAAACCAAAGTCTTAAAAATCCAGTCATCAATCTACGCATTACGATTAAGGGCACGAGAGTGTCTCCCGGGTTTGCCAATGAGACCATCCAAACCGATCTAACCAAAACGATTAAGGTCAACACGAAGGTAGAGCTTATCACTGACGCTCTTTATACATCGGGGCCCTTTACTAATACGGGGGGAGTCCCGCCACAGGTAGACAAAGCTACCACTTATACCATCAAATGGGCCGTGTTTAATAGTTCTAATGACATGCAAAATACCGAGGCGGAAGCTGTTCTTCCTCCCGGTGTAACTTGGACGAATCAAACTTCTCCTCCTAACGAGAGTATTTCTTACATTTCCCAAGACCATAAGGTTATTTGGCGTATCGGCTATCTAAAGGGGGGAGCGGGTATTTCCGAAAGTCCTCGTCAAGCATTTTTCCAAGTGTCCTTGCGACCAAGTATTACTAATATCGGATCAAACGCTCCTCTGGTGGGAGCAGCTAACTTCCAAGGAACAGACACTTTTACCGGGAATCATTTGAAATTACACAACGAGGCTGGCTTAACTACCTATATTAAAAATGATCCGCAATTTCAATATGGCCAAGATAAAGTGACTCCGTAACTAAATGCCGAGGTTGACCCCGTTAGAAGCAAGCCGCCCCTAAGGCGGCAGTAGCCGTGCCTTTGGCAGGGCGGCTTCTAACGGGGTTGACCCTGTAGTGAAAAATGGCATCGCTCTTTTGGAGTTAGTAACTGTCCTAATTATTGCTTGATGAGTTAGGCTTGATATATCCAAATTTGTCTAAAATCTCCCGACTCTCCAATGTCATTTTCTACTACGGGGTTGATAAAAAGGCCAAAAAAGATTAAGATAAACTAAATTACTTTGAATTACGAAACCCTTCTCTATTGCTGCTTTTTGAGGGTACGGATTTTTTGAAACTTAAAAAATCCTTAAACGCTCGTCTCGCCAGACTCGCGACCACCTCAAAAAGCACAATTTCGGCGGGTTTCGTAATTCAAGATGAATTAACAAGATAATTGCCTACCGGAATGGACAATGCCAGTAAAATGGAAAAAGTCATTTCCTTGGCCAAGCGCCGGGGATTTGTTTATCAGGGGTCAGAAATTTACGGCGGTTTGGCCGGTATTTATGATTATGGACCATTGGGAGTGGAACTGAGACATAATATAAAGCAATATTTCTGGCAGAAATTTATTGCTGAACGCGATGATGTCTACGGCCTAAGCGCGGCTATCTTGATGCCGGCTCGAGTCTGGGAAGCTTCCGGTCACACTGAACTTTTCACTGATCCGCTGGTAGAATGCAAAGTTTGCCACGAACGAGTCAGGGCTGATCAGTCGGAGGCTATTGCTGACCACCAAGCCAAACATAAAGAAAAAATAGAGTGGTCCGAGCCAACTAAGTTTAATCTGCTGGTTGAAACTAAATTAGGCGCCTCGGCCAAAACCGCGGTCAGTGTCAATTTGCGCGGAGAAATCACTCAGGGAGTCCATGTTAACTTCAAAAATATTCTTGACTCCATGCATCCAAAAATCCCGTTTGGTATCGGTCAAATCGGCAAAGCGTTCAGGAATGAAATTACGCCAAGAGATTTTTTGTTTCGCCTGCGCGAGTTTGAACAAATGGAACTGCAGTATTATATCAAACCGAGTGACGAGGAAGGGAACAAATGGTTTGAATTTTGGAAACAATTTGCTTTTGATTGGTATTTAGGGCTGGGCTTTAAGAAGGATAATTTGCGTCTCCGTCAGCATGATCACGATGAACGAGCTCACTATGCCAAAGACGCTTGGGATATTGAATACAACACTCCTTTTGCCGGCTGGAAAGAAGCTTGGGGGGTG
>JBBUAE010000045.1:0-12405 GCA_038061005.1 Patescibacteria group bacterium
GCTATGGCCCAAAGATATTAGACGTCGCACAACATATATTTTGCGCAGTGGTAGCTTGTCAATACTTTGATTGCGGTGAATATTACACCCCAATTTTACGCCTTGTTTACCCAGCAGTTTTTGCTGTAATTCCACGGAACGGTGCCTTGTCTTTTGATCAAGTACATCGCGTAGCCGATATTACCCTCGGTGGTATGAATATCGTAACCACGGTTACGGCTGGATTTCAGGTGAAAAGTTTCGTTAATTTGAAAGACGCCGACATCAGCCGGATTGACTTTACCGCGGACGACTTCCCCATCATTATTAAATTGCCGCAAGCCGCTTTCGCACTTAGCAATATTAATGGCCATTTGCGGATCAACGCCCGCCTCGTTACTAATGTCAGTAATCATATCTACCAGAGCGAAATCTGATTTTAGATCGTCGCCCTTGGTTAGCTGATTAGACAAATTGCTCACGTGAGTTACCACCGGTCCGGGTACCGGTTGTTCTTTTGCTTGGTTGTGGGAGTCGGTATTAGACGGAATCACCTGGTCGGCGGTAATCGCGGGACCAAGATTTGATACGGCTATAAGGGATGCCAGCCCTATTTGTAGGGTTTTAAAGATAGGTTTAAATAAAAAAACTAAGTTATACTCATTACAAATACAACTTAGCTTTCGAGTTTACGTAACTTAATCTAGTGTTACTCTAGAGTGCCAGTTTCGATGAAAATCACTGTCTAACACTAGGCTTACAGCTTAGCATAAAACAGCCTTAAAATCAAGACTAGAGTTACACCAAAACTCCCTATCTAAAGCCATAAAATGCCAAAATAGGGCTTAAGGTAAGGATATTGTTGTTAAATCACTACATCACTTTCTAATAAACTTGTCAAGATAGGAAGAAAGCGGAGACCAGACATATTTAAGAATCATTTCATTCCAGAACCAACGGGCGGAAGTGGCTAAATAGTTATTCCAAACATTCACTAACCAGATCCAACCCTTGCCGGCCATATCCCAGACAAAAGAGAAATTATCCTTACTCGTATTAGATTCAACTATTTTCCTTAAACTGATGCCGAAATAGCTTAAAACCAAAATTACTACAATAATAAGTAGAATAAGCTTAATGAATCCCCTATTGTTTTCCATTTTTTTACCCTATGGAGTAAAAATCTTTAGATTTTAAAATTGCTTCGCAATTTTTACTCCATAGGGTGAATTATAGTCTATCTTATTGCCGAGCGGAAAGCCAAAGTGTGTATAAGTAACTATTTTTAACCAGCCAGTTTTTTAATTACTCGGCAAATAAGACAACGGGTTAAGATAGCCACTATAAGAAGATACGGGCAGAATGTAAGTACCACAGCCACGCACCTTACTTTTCAGCGAGCTGATAGAAACGGCCTCGCTCGCGTAAACGGTGAAGTGGAGGTGTGGGCCAGTAGAATAGCCGGTATTGCCGCTATAAGCGATAATATCTCCCGTGGATACCGACTGGCCGCTCTCCACCTTAATTAACGATAAATGAGCGTAAAGAGTGGATAGGCCGTTGGTATGGCGAATTAGCACCCACTTGCCGTAAGAAGCGCCGGCGCAAGCCAGATCAGTATTACCCGTGCCTAACACTGTCCCATCCCCGGCTGTTTTAATGGGCGTTCCGACTGGAGTGCCAAGATCAATTCCATTATGTCCCTTGCCGTTATAGACCTGCGGATTTTTGGTGGAAAAAGCGGTATTGCCAAAATATTGAGTGATAATAATTTTAGCGAGCGGCCAAGACAAAATTCCCGTGCCGGTTTTGGGCAATGATTTAGGATTTATAATAATATCGATCTTTGATTCAATATTACTGATTTCTGTTTCCACCTCCTGCTTCTTAACCAGGCTATCATTCAGCATTTTGGTATAGGTGGCTTCTTGGCTCTTGGTCTGGGTCAAAAGAGTATTCTTTTGCTGTTTATTTTGATCGGCAATCTGTTTTTGGTCGCTTAGTTGTGATTGGAGAGAAGTCAGAGTATTCTTTTCTTGTACTTTCTTCTTCTGCTGGCCGTCCAAGCTAATTTTTTGTGTCTTTAAACCGTTGATGCTTTTATCCAGCTCCCCCCCCAGTTGATAGAAAGATTCAGTTTGGTCAATAAAACCAGACAAAGAGCCGGATGAGAGAGCTAGCTCCAAGAGACCAACAGAGTCCTCATTATTTAAGCGCCGCATACTGTTGGCTAAAGCCATCCGCCTCCGATCCATCTCATCTAAAGTTTGACCGATTTCCACCGTGAGCTTCTTAATAGCCAGATTGGCAATGCTGATTTTCTTTTGGGTAACAGTAATGTCTCCCGCTAATTTTTTTCTGGTCAGTTCCAACTGGGCGATCTGATTTTTTAGAGAAGTAGACTGTTGTTTGGTAGTGGTAATTTTGCCGCTTAAGTCTCTGATTTGTTGATCCAGTTTTTGCAATTCGACTTTTTGACTGGCTATCTTATTTTGCAAATCATCCAATTCTGACGCCCGAGCTGAGGAGCTGCCCGCCAATAAAAAAGATCCTAGCAATATAATTAAGCCCAATTTATAAATTGGCCGCATTGGTTAAGCGTTTAATAGTCTCAGCTTGGCCGATAATGGAGGCGATAATAAATGGATCGGGAGATTTGGCCAAGCCAGATAAGGCCACCCGCATTGGCCATAGGACATTCCCTCTCCCCCGCTCGGAGGCAAAATCCCAGATGATTGCCTTGACGGTCTCGGCGGTAAAATTATTGGCGTCTATTTCCCCCACTAATCTAATCAAGTCGTTTAAATAACCTTGATTTTTAAGCAATTCTTTGGGGTATAACGGTGGAGCGAAGAAATACTGCAATTCTTGTCGCTCAATCATTTCTTGAATGTCTCCCAATTTGTTTATCCGTTCCAACACTAGCGGCAAAATTTTCTTCATCTTATCTTGATCATATCTATCCAGCTGTTCCAAGTCGGCCAAAAAGGGTTTAGCCTTCTCAAAAAACTCGTCCGGAGATAAGCGCTTCAAATACTCGTGATTATACCAATCCAATTTTTCTTGGTTAAAGATCGCCGCACTTTTTTGCACTTTGGCCAGATCGAAAGCTTTAATTAATTCTTCTCCAGAAAAAAGTTCCTGATTGGTTCCGGGGTTCCAACCAAGCATTGCCAGATAATTTAGAAGAGCTTCTGGTAAGAAACCGCGATCGCGATATTCTGTCATGGCTAAAGCGCCTTTTCTTTTGGAAAGCTTAGTACGGTCCGGAGCTAGAATAAGAGGTAAATGGGCATAAAAAGGAGCTGGAATATCCAAAGCTTCCTGAATTAAAATCTGTCTCGGGGTATTTGATATGTGATCTTCGCCGCGAATAACATGAGTGATTTTCATTTCATAATCATCTATCACCACTGTTAAATGGAACATTGGTTCGTCAATGCCCTTGGCTATTACAAAATCGCCTAAATCAGAGGTATCTATTGTGATTTCTCCTCGTACTAAATCATGGAAAGTAACTTTTTTGTTGGAATTTCGAAAACGAATGACTTCCGGGCGATCCCTCTCGTTTCTAATCTCTTCTTTTGAAACGTAGGCTTTATTTTCGTCTAGGAGTTTTTGGAGATACTTTTTATAAATTTCGGTTCGTTTGGACTGATAAGGAACATTATCAGCATTATCATAATCCAGACCCAGCCACGTGAGACTCTCAAAAATATTATCAGCATATTCTTTTTTAGATCGCCCCTTATCCGTATCTTCAATGCGTAGAATAAATTTACCGTTATTGGCTCGAGCAAACAAGTAGCTAAAAACAGCAGTTCGATAATTTCCTGCCTGCAAAAATCCCGTCGGACTGGGAGCAAATCTTGTTACGACTTCATTATTCATCCCGTTAGAGACAGGTCGCGGTCTCCCGCTTCCCTGTCGGTATTTTACTGATAATAAATTTTAACAGTGATTTCATCATTTTATTTTTCTGTGAACTGCGGCCGCGGTCTCTAACGGGATTCATGGGTTAAGGCGATAGCTATTAGCTCTTTGGCAATAGTATAACCGGCGGTTGGATTGGAGAATTTTTTGGCCTTGGCAGCCATATCAGCCAGCAGTTTATCGTTCTCCATTAAGCGATTAATTTCAGACAATAAAACTGACGGCTCCAAATTTTCTTCCTCAATAACCGTTGCCGCTCCCGATCGGGCATAAGTGAAAGCGTTGGTTTTTTGGTCGTGACTAATGGATTCAGGGATAGGGATAATAATTGATGGGATGCCCCAGTTAGCAATTTCAAAAATAGTGGAACCAGCGCGTGATACAATTAATTTAGCTATCCCGGCCGTCATCTTTAAGGCGGTGTCATTAAGAAAATCAAAAATTTTGTACCGATTTTTATAGGGATCTTTCTCCAAGATCAGCCCGGATCTTTTTTGGCAATCTTCCAAATTAGCTCCTCCTACCTGATGGATGATCTGATATCTTTTCACCAATTCACCCAAAATCCGTAGCACGACATCGTTAATTCTCTCCGCCCCCTGTGATCCGCCCACAATAAAGATAACCGGTACCCCTTTATCTAATTGTAAAAATTCATAGGCGCCGGTAGTAATCGGATTAAGAATCTCTCGGCGAATTGGATTACCCGTTACCGCTGCTTTATCTGGAGAAAAATATTTTACGGCATCAGGGTATGATAACGCTACCCGACGAGCAAAACGCCCCGCCCAAAGATTAACTCGTCCGGGAATAGAATCGGAATCATGAATTACCACTGGAATACCTAAAATTCTGGCGGCGAATAAGGCCGGGAAACTGGCGTAACCGCCCTTGCCAAACACCACGTCGGGAAAAATGAAATACAGCTTAAATAAGGCAGTGAGCAATCCCCAGCCAGTTTTAAACCAATCTACCATATTTAAAATGGAACGATATGGCCTAACCTTACCAGCCGTAACCTTGATGAATTTGATGTCATTTTCAAATAACACCTTAGTGTTATAAGGATCGTCGGACATAAAATAAAATCTGGCATTGACTAACTTCTCCTCGTCTATCACCCGCCTCATCTCTTCCACAATGGCGATAATAGGGTAAAAATGGCCGCCCGTGCCTCCGCCTGCCAATAAAATTTTCATCCCATTAGAAATTTATTCGCTGATAAATTGTTATGGTTGTTTAAACTCATATTGTCTAACATCTTTCTCATCTTCAATTTGTTCATCTATTTCTAACGGGACAAGTCCCGATTAATATAATTAACTCAATTTTTGTCGACCTCCTTGATATTTAGAAATATTCAAGACAATGCCGATCTCTAAAAGAGCTACTAATAACGCGCTACCTCCCTGACTGACAAAAATAAGCGGCACGCCGGTTAAGGGAATCAGGCCCAACATCGAGGATATGTTTATAAACGATTGAGCCGTAATAAGTATAACAATTCCCAGCACTAAAAGTCTACCAAAACTGTCGTTTATTTTTGAAGATATTTTAATTCCCCATAGAGCAAAGGCCGAGAAGAGTATTACCAAAAAGACTGAACCAATAAAGCCAAACTCTTCGGCTGCCACAGCAAAGACGGAATCGCCAATGGCCTCCGGTAGGAAATTGAATTTTTGGATGCTTTGGCCGAAGCCGCGTCCGCGCCAGCCACCCGAACCGACAGCAATCATCGCTTGATTAATTTGATAGGATGATCCCAGTGTGTCTGATTGGGGATTCAAATAAGTCGCTATTCTATCGCGCACATAAGGTTTGTATATCGCCAAAATACCGACGGCAAGAACGCAGGACAAAATAAGCAGAAGAAAATGTCGCCACTTGCCGCCAGCGACAAAGTACATCGCCACTCCGGCCGCGAACAAAACCGTGAAAGTGCCGATATCTGGTTCTTTAAGCAAAATAATTGTTGGAATTAGCGTAATGATGACAAACGGTAATAATCCTCTGGTGAAATTTTGCACTTTGGCTTTTTCGGCCGACAGCCAGTAAGCTAAATAAATGACGAAACCGAATTTTAGCAACTCCGATGGTTGAAAGGAGAAGGGGCCAAGTAGAAGCCAGCGTCTAGCCCCGCCGGCGCTGAAGCCCAGCTTGGGAATAAAAACCAGGAGGTTTAGTATTACTGCCAAAACAAAAAGCCAGAAAGCCCACCGCTGTAGACTCCGATAAGGCACGTGAGAAAAAACGATCAGGACTAAAAGACCAAGCAAAAGAATCCCCAGTTGTTTGATGGCCACCCCGAAAAAATCGGCGCCGGAATTGCGTCCTAGAAGACCTTGTGAAGCGGAGATAAAGATAGTAAAACCAACAACAATAAGACAAAAGACGAGAAAGAGAAATATCTTATCAGCTTTTTGCTTCACCATGAGTTTAACATACGAATCAACGAATAATACAAATGAAACGAATGGTTACGAATGGATGCAAATAAATCATAATTTTTAACGTATTTATTCGTAGCCATTCGCCTGCCTGCCGCAGGCAGGTAGATTAGTATAATTCGCATATTCGTATGTTTATCTCTACTGGCCGATTAAGGCAATAACCATACCAATGATGGCCATAATAATGCCAATGATCCAATATCTCATTACCACTTTGTAGGAAGGCCAACCAATGGCTTCAAAATGGTGATGGAGAGGAGCGACCTTAAAAACTTTTTTGCCATGGCGTAATTTTTTAGAGGCGAGTTGAATAATTACCGATAGAGAAGTAATAAGAAGAGGGAAAGCAATCAAGAGTAAAACCACGACGGCGTTGGTCAAAAAGGCTACCACGGTTAAAGCGGTGGTTAATCCTAAAATGCCGGTTTCTGACATATAAAAACGCGCGGGCGGAATGTTAAACCAGAGAAAAGCGAGGATACCGCCCACGAGCATGGTGCAAAATGCCGCCAAGTCTATTTGATTTTGAAAATACGCGATGCCGGCATAAGCCGCAAAAATAATAGCCATCAATCCGCCGGCCAGCCCATCCAAACCGTCAATGATCCCGCTGGAGAATAAAGAAAGCATGACAAAGATAAAAAAGGGAATGAAAAAGATCCCCAGTTCTAACGGACTCTGCATAAACGGAATACGGATGGAAGAAACTTCCAAAGGATAATAAAACCAAAGAGCTCCCACCAGACCCAAAAGCCCTACCACGAAGACTCGCTTCCCAAACGACAGACCGCTCATTTTGTCTCCCTCACCTTTTACTTGTAAAATATCGTCAACCAGTCCCACCATGGCTCCGATCAAAAGAGTTAACAACGGCAGCCAAGTTTGTCCGCGACTCAAAAAATTAAGCTTTTGGAAAAATGGGTTAGCGGAGAAGACGATGGACAAAATCCAAATGGTCCCAATCGTCAAAAGCGCACTGGCCCAAATGACGACTCCGCCCATCCGCGGTGTGCCAATCTCCTTATCCTTATGTAATTCATTAAAAATTGGCGTTTCTCGGCCATCTGGTGCCACCTTTCCCGCCTTTTTCTTCCATAATTTGTGCTTATATAGAAAATTAGTCAAGACGGGTGTTAGAAGAATGCCAATGAAAAAAGCAATCGCGCTCGGGGCAAAAACCTTTAGCACATTTATGTACATAATCAAGAATCCGTTTCAATAATAATGCCTAGGCCAAAGTTTAAAATTTTGTAGCGAAAATTACCAAGCGCGAGGAAAGCGAGACTCCTCTCTTGACGAGCAATTGACAATTTGCAGTAGAAATTTGGAACTTTGGGCAGGCAAGCGACCTATTATTAATAATTTGACCCATATTTAGCGGTTATTATTGAGACGGGTTCTTTGTATTATATCTTACTGCCCGTTAGTTGGCTAATGGTGGCTCTAACCAATTTGAGCATATCGGTAAAACGCCCGGCGGGGGTGGATCCTAAAACCACTACGGCCACAGTCTCATTGGGAACTGGTTTAAAGATAATAGCCAAACTGCCGCCGGCCAAATCAGTGGTACCAGTTTTGGAAGCTACCAAAGACGGAATTTGATTGCTGAAAGAATTAGTGTTGTAAGCAACGTGCTTAGATCCCGCCAACGAATAAGTTTCTATAAACGATTCATTTGTTCCAGTAAACAGTGCCGGTTGATGTTGGAACAAATAAGCAAACATTTTGGCTATATCGCCAGCGGTACTAAAAGAGCCGCTAATCACATTGGAGTACTCGTCCAAACCGGTAGGGTTGCGGAAACGAGTATTGGAAAGACCCATCTGACTAGCCAAATTGTTCATGGCTAGCACAAAATTAAGTTGGGTCACATTTTCCACTCCCGCCGCTATAGCGCTGGCTGCGTCATTAGACGAAGAGACCAACATTAATTTCACTAAGTCTGACAATCTCCACTGCTCGTTAACTATTAAACCGGTCTCCCCTACTTCTAAAATATCATCATGGCGAATAGTGATTATGGTGTCTTTCGGTACCATAGTCAGAGCGGTGTAAGCGGTCATTATTTTAGTGATAGAGGCGATCGGTAAAATATCATCTTTGTTTTTGGCAAAAATCACCCGCCCATTGATGATGTCGTAAACCAGAGCCGCTTTGGCTTCCAAATTGATGGCGGCAATGGGGCTTGTTTGTGGCAAGGGAGACGGCGCAGTAAGAGGCAGACTCACTAGACTGCGGACTGTTCCCCACAAAAGAGATAAAATGAAAATAGCCAAAATAATCAGGCAGGCAATCCTAATAAATTCCCTGAATTCGTCCGGCCAAAGATCTTTTAAGTCTCCAAACATAAAATAAATTAAGGTTGATCTTCGGCCATAGCGTCCCGGGTAAATTTTTCTACCTGTTCCTTCATGGTATTAAATTCTGGTAGATCTTCCAGCTTAGACAGACCCATAAAAGATAGCAGCTCCAGGGTCGGTTTATACAAATACCCCCGGCTGTCGTTAGGATTCTGGACGCGATCTACCAACCCGCGAATCATCAGACTGCGCAGAATAAAAGAGGAATTAACGCCACGGATGTAATCTATAGTAGCGCGAGCGATAGGACCTTTATATAAAATGATAGCTAAAGTTTCGAGCCCGGCCTTCCCCAGCTCTCGAGACAGTTCTTCTTTTTTAATTTTCTCAATCAGCTCGCTTCCCTCTTTGGCAGTGCCCAACATCACGGCATTTTCATAATGAACTAAGGTTAGCCCGCGACCTTCCAATTTTTTCTCCAAATCAGACAGAGCAAAATGCACCCGCTCTAAAGACGTGTCTAAAATATTCGCCAGGTCCTTTATGTCGGTTGGCTCGTTTTTAAAAAATAAAATGGCTTCAATTTTGGCGTCCAAGGTCATTGTTTATTTTTAACTATTTATTTGATTCTTAATCCCGACGCGCGGAGCGGTCGGGACCCCGACTTAATACGTCGGGGTTAATATCGTGGGAGCGCGATATTCTTGCTTTCCATATCAATATCAGCAAATATATATTCTTGTTTGGCTTCAATAATACCTTGCTTGATAAGTTCCAACATACCCAGAAAACTCACAATAATATTAACCCTATCCTCACGGTGATTAGACGACTTGGTGTAGTCGCTGAATCTCATCTTAAATGATTGCTGGATGCGTTTGGTCAGGTCATCTATCACCTCTTCCAAACTGATAACTTTCTTAATTATGGCTTCGGGTACCGTCTCTTTTTTGGGTAAGTTATCGACCACGCTTCTGATTGCTCCCAAAATATTCTTCCGGGTAATTTCGCCGCTGGGGGCAAATACCGATTCAAAATGGTTACTGTTTTCTTTGGCAAAAATTGTGCTTTGGCCAAACAACTCTTTAATGTGCCCGCTCAATTCTTTGATCCGGTGGTAGAGTTTTAGTCTCTTGGCCAAATCCTCCATATCTTCTTTCTCTTCTTCCGTTACGGCCAGTGAAGAGATCAGGGAGTAGGACTTAATGAGTATCAAGGTAGAGGCGACTAGAATAAAATTGGCCATATTGGAAAGTGAGGTGCCTGCCTGTCCGGTAGGCAGGTTCTCAAACTGTTTGAGATAAGCGATATAGTCGTCGGTTACCTGCGACAAAGACACCTCGCTGATATGAAGTTTTTTTCTCTCAATCAAGCCTAACAATAAGTCTAGCGGCCCCTCAAATTCTCCTACCTTTATGGCAAAGTCGTCCATCTCGTTAGAAATCTCTTAGTACGATTAAATTTTCGACTATACTATACTTTAACATACACAGTCCCCGTTTTAATCATCTCCAATTTGTGCGTTCACTTCTAACGGGATCCATGGGCAAATTTTACCATTAAGTGGTCGGTTTCTCAATTATCCCAGCCCTAATTTTGCGTAACAACTTAACAACAAAACGCTTGGGCATAAGGCATAGGTTATTCACCCCCCGCGTTTTGTTTAGCTGTCTAGATTGTTTTGAACATTTTAAGCAATGAGACTACCCTAGAGGCAAAATTAGAGCGGGATGCTGAATTTTCATAGTCGCTTCGCTTTTTGAAAATTCGCAAAAAAAGGCCTCACACAAAGTGAAGCCGGGTGAAGTGGAAGCGGAACACACTAGCGGTCTTGATCGGGGGTCTTTTTGGTCTTGTCGTTTTCGTGTTAAGTGCGTTTACTCCCACTTCACCTAGAACTATCCTAGCAAATTAAGCTTTTCATGTCAACCTATAATTACTTGTTTAGCAAAATATCAATCCGGTTAAGATCGCGCGGGAACAAGGTCGCTTCCTTGACGTTTTCTATATTTAATAACTTAGCGGTAAGGCTTTCCAGCCCCAGGCCCAAACCCCCATGCGGAGGCATGCCGTACTTAAAAGCTTGCAAATAAAAACTGAATTGTTCCTGATTTAACCCTTTTTTCTCAAGAGACGCAACTAAAGTGTCATAATTATGGATACGTTGCGCTAGAGTGGTTATCTCCATTCCACGAAACAACAGATCGCCACCTTTAGTATAACCGGGATCGTCTTCATCTTCGTAAGTGTAGAAGGGCCGTTTGGAAACCGGAAAATGGGTAACGAAAATAAAATCCGAACCCCAAGTTTTTTTAGCATATTCACATAGCCAGCGTTCGTTTTGCGGCTCCAAATCCGGTTCGGCCGTGTAATCTTCCCCTGTTTCTTTTTTTATTAACTCCTGTGCTTGACGCAATTTTAGAGCTGGAATTTTTTCCGGTACTTCTGGGATAGTCGCGTCCAGTAAATCAAATTCTGGCTGGCATTTCTGACGCAATTCTTTCATTATGTAAGCCAGAAACTTGGTTTCCACTTCCATCACATCAGTATGATCTTTAATGAAGCCCATTTCTAAGTCCAAACTGGTATATTCGTTTAAGTGACGAGTCGTGCTGTGCTTTTCCGCCCGATAGACATTGCCGGTGGCAAAAACACGTTCAAAAATCCCAACCATAATCTGTTTGTAAAGTTGTGGACTTTGCGCCAGATGAGCGGTATGACTAAAATATTCCACGTTGAATGAGTTGGCCCCGCCTTCAGCATCTTCCCCAATCAGTTTGGGAACCTGGATCTCGGTAAAACCTTCACTAACGAGGAAGTCACGAAATGCTTTGATGATCGTCGATTGCACGCGAAAGATCACTTTAGAGCGATCGGAACGCAAGGTCAGAGGCAGATAATCCAGGTAGGTGTCTAAATTTAATTCACTCCCCAATTCAAACGGCAACTTTTTGGCTTCGCTCAAAACTTCGATTCCAGTTATTTCCACCTCAATATCGCCATTTAATACTTGCTCGTTTACCATCTTCTCTGGCCGCTTGTTGACTAGACCGGTGACAGCTAACACCCATTCTGACCGAACCGTATCAGCTATCTTATGTGCTTCTTCGCGATTAGGCAGAGCCACCATTTGCACTTTGCCTGAACGATCACGCAGATCAATAAAAATCAGCTTGCCATGATCGCGCCGAACATCCACCCAGCCCTTGATAGTTACTTCTTGCCCGGTATAGTTTTTTAGATCTCCAATGTATATTCTATCCATCCCATTAAAAATTTACCCCGTGTGAAATTTTACCTTCTGTCGACTCTTGGTGAAAGGCCGTATTTTGGCTCCTGTTTAATTTTAGCGTAAATACTTTGTTCATAAAAATTTCTATCGGGGTTTATTTGCTAATTTTTTTTGAGCCTAATTATCACTTGGTGTGTTTATTGTTCCCGCTCATCTACATCTCTCACATTTATTTTTAACGGGACAAGTACTTTTATTTTTACAACTCTACCCCCACCTTCTTTCTCACCTCGGCCATCTTCAGTTTAGTAATCTCCTTTGCCTCACCAGCCCCATTCACTAAGACCTGTCTAACTTGCTTGGAGTTAGCGGCAATCTCTTTCCGCTTAGCTCTCAAGGGGCTAATGAATTTAATTAAATTTTCAATCAAGATTTCCTTGCTTTCTTTGTAGCCGAGGCCTCCCTGTTCGTAGCGTGTTCTCAGTTCCGATAATTGATCCTGGCTAACTAA
>JBBUAE010000046.1:0-1862 GCA_038061005.1 Patescibacteria group bacterium
CCTTAGTTTCGTCTTCCGTTTTCAATTCTTCCTGCACCATCGCCTGATAGCCGACGTTAGATACGGCCGAGGTCAGCTTATCTTCCGTTACTTCGTCAGGATTATAGGTAACTGTCGCTTTGTTGGTCGCCAAATTTACCACGGCATCTTTAACCCCCGCCACATCTTTCAGCGATCGTTCAATGATCATCACGCACGAGGCGCAGTGCATACCTTTAATGGAGAATGTTTTTTTAATGTCTGTCATAGATTATTTCTCTGTTTTGGGATCCGTGTTCCCAAAATACATGCCGAGAAAAGTATCTTGTGCCTATCTTACAATAATTTTTCCGTGGAACATACCCATCCCGCAGGAGTAAATAAACTCCCCTTTTTTCTCGGGGGTAATTTCTATAGCTACTTTTTGGTTAAGCGGCAACTCCTTACGAATACTAAAATCCCCCAAGACTACCTCCTCCAAACAGCTGGAAGGATCCCGACGCAGAAAATTAAGAGTGGTTTTCTTTCCCACTGGTACGGTAATTATTTCCGGTGTGTAGCCGCCGTCCACGATAATGTCTACCGATCCTTCTACCGTTACCGCCCGGCCCTTTTTCATTAAAAAAAACCAATAGGTAAAAGCTACTAAAACAGACCCGGCAACAATCACAATGACTTTATCCATCCCATTAGAAGCTTATGTGCTAATAATATTAAGAAACTGACTTTTGGTTAATAGTGCTATTTTTATCTCTCATCTACATTTTTATCCCCTGCTTCTAACGGGATCCATTTGTATATTATACCACCCTTGTCCAGAGAGGATAGGTTAAAGCGAATAATTTATTTTTTAATGGCAGCAGGAGTGAGGTGGTTTTTTAATGTCGTTGCTGGCAATGTTCTGTTTATGCCCGGATTCCGATGGGGCTGTTTCATCATCCGGGTTAGAATCATCGTGGCCATTGGAGTGACGGCCACGGCCCATAAATAAAAAGTGGGAACCAAAACAAACGGCCAATAAAATCCAGATTATCCATCCGCCGGTAAATTTTTCCAGACCGCTGGCCACTAGAATAATCAGGAGCAAGCAAGGCAACATTATCCATAGCATAGAGAATCGATTGTGATTTTGATCGTGATTAGGCATAAGTACAGTTAATTAATATTTTTTCTAATATATAGCTGGTGTTTTAATAGACAAAGATGAGTATATAAGTGAGTATTGTATGCGAATAATTCAATTATTCAGCCTCTAATTTATTTTCCTCCGCGGAGCTGGTAATTTCTATATTGCAACTTTTGCGCTCTTGGCACCATGCTTCACACTTTCCAGCGGTTTCCTCGTCTTCGTAATGAAAGCCGCATTCTCCGCACTGATATAGTTTTTTGTCATTTTTTTGCACAATTTTGACCATAATATACAGAAGTACTACTTTTTATAATTTCTTCCACCCAATCTATAGAATAAAGCTTCCACCAGTAAGAGGTTCATCTAATCTTACTACGATGTCCCAAATCTTCACCCAATCATCTATTAAGACAATGTCAGTACAGTCTCGTCTTTATAGGCACGCAAACAATCTTAGCCGCGCACGGATCGGTTATAAAGACCAGTAAGAACTAAGCCGAATAAATAGGCATAGACAGTTATCTGGATCAAACCGCCAATGTAACTTCCCCAACTAATGCTTATCTCACCCAAATTAGTCATATGGAAAACCCAACTAACCAAGGTAAGGGCTAAACCAGGAAACAACCAGGGCGCAGAGAGTATAAGCAATGGCTGCCGTCTGGCCCAAAGCAAGCGCGAAAGATTGTGTTTTAAGTTTCATTAGATCTGATTAAATTTATTATTAATCATTTCGACCTTTTGGATTTATTTT
>JBBUAE010000046.1:1962-8242 GCA_038061005.1 Patescibacteria group bacterium
ATTTATTTTAACAGCTATAACTTGATAATTCAGGTGAATAACTAGATCTTATTAGGCTCCGCAACCGCCCCCGCCGCTTTGTTGCTGAACTGGCGCTACGGCCGCGCGAATTTTGCCATAACCGGAAGCACTGGAGTATTGTGCTCCCAGAACCTCTTGGGGATCAACCTTGGCCCATGGCTTGCCCTGACTAGCCATATATTGAGCCAGTACGAGATAAGTATCCGGAAACCAGTAGGAATTTAGAATCAAAGCGCCTTGATACAGCTCTTTCTCCGACAAGCCTTGAGAGGCAGCTAGTTCCAAGAAGCCCAGCATCGCCATCCCATGGTTGCAATCCGGGAAGAAGGTGGAATTATTACAGCAGGGCCGATAGATATTTTTAGCCACCCGTTCCACCATCGCTTGTTGGTCTGGCGTCAGAGTAATGAGAGGAGCTTTAGAATAATATTGCATCGCGTCTGCTTGGCCGAGCGACCAGCCACCAGTGGAGGCAAAATTCGCTGCACCACCATAACGTTGATCAGACATTGGACCGGTTTCCAAAACCGTATTTTTATTAACTAACCCTAGCGCCCAAAACAAATTCAGGATATAGCCGGAATTTTGCAAATTAATGGTAATATTCCCGTTATTTTTGTCTGTGAGCAATTTCTTGTCGTCGCCGGAGAGGCCGCCGCGCTGTTTGTAAAGCTCTTCCATTTTAGATCTATCGATCACTCCCGCCTCCAGCATCTTGGCTCCCAAATCACCCCATTTAACTGGTAGCGTCACACCCTTTGTGGGCACCACTTTTTCTTGCAACGATTGTGCCGCCTTAGTGCTAAGCGGACCTTGAGTAGTTCCCCTTAGTACTTTAGCTGTAATATAAGATGCTACCGCCGAAGAGGTGATAACTAGAACAAGAATGGTAATCGTCGAAACGGCAATTGTTTTTAACGACAGACTTATTTTGGGTGTATTTTCTGCTTCCATAAATTATTAATTAGTAATGACTAATAATTAAGGCGTTACATTGGCGGAAAAATTAATACTGATTGGATTATCCGAGGTATTGTTTTCCAGCATAATAACGCGTTCGATTTTACCAACGCCGGCTGGACCGTGAGCCGTCGGATCAAAGATTGCCTCCACTTCCGCCTCTTCACCCGATTTTAAATCTCTAGAAATGAGGGGTACGAAACCGTGCCCCTGCATACCAAAAGGGCCGTCTTGACTACCTTTAACCTTAAGAGTAGCCGTGGTACACATACAAGAGGTGTAGAGTCTGGACAGATTGACCGTCTCTGGTCCTTCGTTTTTAACCTTAAAGATATGTGAGACATTTCCTTTAGCCATGGAGATAGTGCCGAAATCGTAATTAGCCTCCGGGAGAGTTAGTTTCCCCTTTGAGCTCGAAGCGACAGGAGTTTTGTTCGTCCTACTATCGCCAGACGATAGAGTAACCCAGACAACGCCGCCCAATAAAAGAACGGCAATAATGACTCCGCTAATAATGTTATTTTTGTTCATAATGAGATTTGCACTAAATAATCTAGTAATAATTTTTTAGATCAGAAAGATTAACAAACCGACAATGATCATAATGATACCAGCCCACAAAGGAGCAGCACTCATTTCCTTTCTGCGCCAGGCTCCGATTTTATCAACCAAGGTTTTATCGGCCGCAATTAACAAGACAACAATCAGCGGAATAATCAGGATTACGTTATACAACATCAAGTAACTCACCCCCCTCCAATAGGTAACTTGATCATGCAAGAGACCAATCACCATTAGGTAGGGTCCCCCCATGCAAGGAAATTGACAAATACCAACCAGAATTCCTAGCGCGAAGGCAGTTGGGATGGACGCTTGATACATTAGTTTCCCAATGGACTCATGAAGCGCTCGAGGAAGTCTAAGCTTAATCGGGAAGGACGGAAACAGATAATTCAGCAGGTTAATAATTCCAAACACCACCAAAAGAGAAGCTCCCAATCGGCCCATAAAGTGCGGGGTGTTAAAGAGATGCAGCACCTTGAGAATTCCTAGACCAATTAAGAAATAGGCAGCGAAAATACCGACAATGTAGACTCCGCCAATCTGAATAATTCTCTTCCTTGGTAATTGCATCGCAAACAGAAAAGCAATCGTTAGGAGGAGGATGGAAAAGGAGCAGGGGTGGATACTGTCTAAAAGCGACGAGAAGAAAACTAGCGGCAGGAGCCACGTTCCTTCCCGACTCATATTCCAGATCACCAATGAGGTGGACGGGTTATATTTCAGCCAGACTAAACCGACAATCATAATAACCGCCACACTGACAATTGTAATAATTCTTTTCATCCCGTTAGTGAAAAATGGCATTATTGCTTCGTCCTGTAGTGAAAATTGGCATTGTCCACAGGACTGAGCGAAGCCAGATGCCAATTTCTACTACGGGGCTTCGCAATGAAGTGTTTGGCCATTTTACATTGATTAGGCTAGTAATATTTTGTAAGCGTTATCCTCGTAGTAGCAATCATTGCAATGCCATTTTCTCCCCGTAGTGGATTTTGGCATTATCTGCCGAAGGCAGATGCGCTAAAAACGTGATGCCAAAATCTACTACGGGGTCTACTACGGGATTTATAATTTAAGAGGTTAAACGAAAAATCCTCAAATAAGGATTTTAAAACAGCACCATGAAACAGGCGTTTCAATCAGCGCTGTTTAAGAGTAAGTAGGGCTATTCTCTAACAGAGATAACCACTTAGAAAATTTTCTCTTGAAGAGAAACTCGGTAATAAGATAAAAGAAGTTTCGCTGATTGGCCAGATAATCACTACGGACAAGAAGGATAGATTCTAAAATAATCCAGAAAAATCCAACAATACTTAGAGCTAAGAGAACGAGTGTTAGGGAAGAAACTAGCGGTATACTAAAGAACGACTGAAAAGCTGAAAGGTGTTGAATCGCCATGGACAGAGCGTCTGGCGTACAGGCAAAGCTTAAGAGAGCCGCCACCGGACAGTTGCTATTACTCGCCTGTCCCATATGATCCATATAGAAAAATCCAAACAGTGCCGTTGTGAGGAAAATTATCACTACCATAGCTGTTAGATATTTCATTACCATACATAATACACGATATGCGTAATTTAGACAATCAAGCTGCTAAAACGCCGTCTCAAGATGTCACCAGGCGCGCAATATCTTTGTATGTGACAAGTATCATTAAAATAATGAGCAGAACAAAGCCCACGGTATTGACAGCATTAACCAGACGCGAATTTAATGGTCGGCGGCCAATCGTTTCAATGAGAAGAACTAGTAATCGTCCACCATCCAGAGCCGGGAAGGGCAAAACATTGATAACCGCTAAGTTAATAGAAATGACTGCCACTAAATTGAGCAAATAGGGAAAACCGAGAGCGAAACTGGAACCAACGATAGTTACCAAACCTACCGGTCCCGCCACACTACTCAAGACTGTCGTTTGTCCCATAAAAATACCGACTAAAATTCCCTTAAGAGCCAGGGCGATATTGACGATCAGGGCCAAAGTTAGTTTAGCGGCTTCCACGAACGCCAAACTGAATGGCAACTTAAGAATGCCAATCGTGTCCATGGAAATGCCGATCGCCGCCTGATCAGACACCAGGCCAGTAATCGGTTTAACTTTTATCTCCTTAAATTGTTTAAGCGCGTCCCCGCTACTCTCATCTTTAAAATCCCCCTTAATCCCCAGAGTAAGAGTTTGACCAACCGAGGTACCAATAAATTCGCGCAAAGACTTAGCATCTGGTTGATTAATCCGCGACACTCCATCTCTTTCCACGTAAAGAATAATCATTCCGCTCTTTAAACCGGCGAGCGCCGCTGGAGATTTGGCCAAAGTATCAGTGATTAAAAGTTGGGGGTTAGAGACGGTATAACCAGCCGGCGCATTGGCGATGGAACTGGGAAGCCCAATGGACAGACCCACTACCAACAAGAGCCAAGCCAGAAGGACGTTAAAGGTCACTCCGGCGGCGAGTACTAAAGCCTGAATAGAGCGCGGTTTATTTTGAAAGCTTCTGGAATCACTGGTTATTTCCGTCTTTTGCTCCTCGTCCGGATTTTCGCCCAGGATTTTGACAAAGCCACCGAAGGGAATCCAATTAAAAGAGTAGGTCGTCTCCCCATATTTCCAGCCCCAAATTCGCGGGGGGAAACCCAGACCAAATTCTTCAACTTTAATTCCCGCTTTTTTCGCCACGATAAAATGCCCAAATTCATGGGCTAAAATTAGAACGGCCAAAACGATAATTAAAAGAAGGATGGACATTAAGTATTTAAATTTTTATCCCATAATTTCTTTTTCCTTTCTCTCGGCTAATTCATCTAATTTTCTATTGCCTTCGTCCACCAATTTTTGCAGTTCGTCTTTGCCGATAAATTTTTCGTCTTCAGAAATGTCACCGTCCTTTTCTTGTTGCTGAATGTCAGTCCAAACTTTTTCTCGTTCCTTCCGCAGAGTCACTCGCGCATCTTCCAGTTTTTCGTTGACTACTTTCATTAGCATTTTTCGCCGCTCGGCCGTTAAGTCGGGAAAAATGACTCGCAAACCAAAAGAATCCGGCGCGGTAGAAATGCCGAGATTAGATTGGGCGATCGCCGTTTCAATATTTTTTATTTGCGACTTGTCCCACGGAGTGATTCTTAAAGTTTTGGCATCTTCAATACTGACCGACGCCACGTGCTTGATCGGCGTTTTGGCACCATAGGACTCCACCATAATGTTATCCAGAAGGAGCGGCGAGGCTTGGCCGGTGCGCAAAGAGGTGTATTCCTTGCCTAGCCACTCCTCCCCTTCGCCCATTTTGTTTTTAAACGCCGAAAAATTATACGCCATTTGCACTTATTGTAGCATAGAAAAACTAAGAAACAACGGGTAAAACAAGCGCCAAGTGCTCTAAAACCAGGCGCGGGGAGCCGCCGCGCTGGCCGACAAGCGGAACATTTTTTTCTAACTGTTCTAGCGCTTTAATTTCTTCGGCCGTGCCGGTGGCCAAATTAATTTTCTGCCTGAATTGGTCCAGCAAGCAATTTACAAATTCCGGAGCCACTTGTTTATTCTCCTCCTGTTCTTTTAAGATTTTTTTAATATAATTGAGCCGATCACTAACCTCAGTTTTCAAAAACTTCTGGCAATCTTTAATCAGATCAGCAGAAAAACGGTTATGGCTTTTTATTTCTAAGAGCTGGCAGCGAGATAAGACCGTGGGCAGAAACATTTTAGCCGAGCGGGCAATGATAAAGAAATGATTGTCGGGAAAGGGATCTTCCAGTGTTTTAAGCAGAGAATTTTGCGCCTCGGTGGTAATAGTATCCAAAGAGAGAATGAAAAATTTACCGTGGCCATTGAGTGCACGGCGCGTTTGATAATCTTTCAGCGTTCGGCCTTCATCAATGCCGAAAGAGTCGTAATGTTTGATAAATAAATCCGGATTGGATGGTGAGACAAAATCGGCGCCAAAGCGTTTGGACAAAAATTCTTTCAGTGGGATCACCATTTCGGCCCGTTCGCCAATTAAAAGATAAGCGTGGTGGAGATTTTCAATGTGTTTAAAAATTTTTGAGAGATCGTCCATTTTATGCTGAATCCCGATTTTCATCGGGATGACAGAGATATCCGTCACTTTTTCGCGATGATCGATTTTTTATAAGTATCCAAATGGTTAAGTGCTACTCCTGTCCCCTTCGCCACGCAATAGAGCGGATCATTGGCCAGAATAGCTTTTACGCCAGTGCGGCGGAAGACTAGTTCCGTCATATTACGCAACAGCGAAGTCCCACCGGTCATCACAATTCCTTGATCGATAATATCAGCCGATAGTTCGGGCGGGGTTTCTTGAAAAACACATTTGATCGCTTTGATGATTTCGCGCAGTTCGTTGTCAATGGCCCGCACAATCTCGTTAGTCTTCACTTCCACCGAGCGAGGCAAGCCTGTCATAAAATCACGTCCCTTGATCATATACGACACCTCTTCTTCCACCGGCACTGCTGAACCAATGGAGATCTTTACTTCCTCGGCGGTGCGGTCACCAATGCCTAAATTAAAAGTTTTCTTGATATAGTCGGCAATGGCCTGATCAATTTTATTGCCAGCATATTTAACAGAAGTGGATGAGACAATGCCACCCAATGAGATAACCGCCACATCGGTCGTGCCTCCGCCGATGTCCACCACCATATAACCCCGCGGTTCGTAGATGGGAATACCGGCGCCAATAGCGGCTAAGATCGGCTCTTTCACCACATAAGCGTTTTT
>JBBUAE010000047.1:0-3254 GCA_038061005.1 Patescibacteria group bacterium
GCTTTAATTCTTCGCACGCCGGCGGCTACAGCTTCTTCTTTAGAAATTTTGAAATGGCCGAGAACGCCGGTATTAGCCACATGCGGACCACCACAGAATTCTTTAGAGTAGGCATTATCTAGTGAATCACCAATGAAATAAATAGACACTTGGTCGCCATATTTTTCGCCAAACAAGTGACGCGCGCCGGTTTTTTCCGCTTCTTCGCGCGGCAGTATAACTTTATTGACCGGCAAATTAACCCCGATTTTTTCATTAACAATTTGCTCCACTTTTCGCTTCTCTTCGTCGGTCATTTTGCGGTCAAAGGCAAAGTCAAAGCGCAGACGCTCCCCGGTAATATTACTGCCCTTTTGGGCCACAGATGGCCCCAGGACGTCCGCCAGGGCCTGCTGGAGCAAGTGGGTAGCGGTGTGGTATTTAACGATCTTTTCACTATCCCCGCCTAATCCGCCTTTGAATTTCTGTTCTGCTCCCGCCTTAGATAATTCCTGATGTTTTTTCATTGCCTCCTCAAATTTGGCACGATCAATAGTAATGCCTCTTTCTTTAGCCAGCTCTTCGGCTAGTTCTATCGGAAAGCCGAAAGATTGATACAGATCAAATGGGTCGCGACCCTTTTCAAATTCACGCAAACCCTTTTCAAGCGTCTCGCGGAATTTCTTTTCCTCCTTGGAAATCTCGTTTTTTATGATCGAAGAATTATCTTTCAAATTCGTATAAATATCGCCATATTTATTTATAATTACACCAGCAATTTGATTAAGTGAATCCTGTGCCATTCCTAAAACATCTGTATATCTAACTGCCCGTCTTAAAATTCGGCGTAAAATATAACCGCGATCAGTATTGGACGGAATTACTCCATCGGCAATCATAAACACGGCCGAACGGATATGGTCAGCAACGATTCTTTTGGCTCGTTCATCGTCGTTTTTAGACAGCTCATTTATCTTTGCCATTATTGGTTCAAACAGATCGGTATCAAAAACTGTCGCGTGATTATTTACTACAGCGGTCGTGCGTTCTAGCCCCATACCGGTATCCACATTCTTCTTGACCAGCGGTTCATATTTCCCATTGGCTATTTTGTTGAATTCCATAAAGACATTATTCCAGATTTCAATCAGGCGGGAGGACAGAACCAGATCGTTGAACTTTCCGGCCGGCTGGCCGGCGGCGGGATCGGTATCGTAAAACATTTCCGTATCGCCACCGCACGGACCGGTTTCTCCCGCAATCCAAAAATTATCTTCTTTGCCTAACGGAATAATTCTTACATTATCTTTCACCACAGCGTCTTCTCCAGCCACTTTAGCTTCGATTCCATACTTAGCAAAAACTTCCTGCCAGATTTTAATAGATTCTTCATCACACGGAATTCCTCCGCCAACTGGCGGATCGCCCACAAAAACAGTCATGTAAAAACGATTTGGATCTAATCCCAGACCTTCTTCTTTGCTAATCAAAAAGTCAAAGCTCCAAGGGATAGATTCTTTTTTAAAGTAGTCGCCAAAGGACCAATTACCGAGCATTTCAAAAAAAGTCAGATGGCGATTGTCGCCGACATCATCAATGTCTGCTGTTCGCACACATTTCTGGCAATCAGCCAAACGGGTTCCTTGCGGATGTGGCTGGCCCATAAGATAGGGGACGAGCGGTTGCATCCCGGCCGTGGTAAACAGGGTGGAAGAATCATTGGCCGGTACGAGAGAGGCCGACGGGATTATTTTATGCCCCCGCTTCTCAAAAAAAGCTAAAAATTTTTGGCGGATTTCTTCCGAAGTCATCCTATTGGAAATTTAATGGCTAATGTATTTAGTTAATATTTTCGTGATTATACCGCTATCCAACTCGCCCAGTTTCAACTTATATCTATATTTCTAACGGAACAAGTTTCTCAAATAATAGCAAAAAAACATGAAAATACAAAAAATGAGCCCGTCTCTTCCGAAGAAGAGACGGGCTGGATGCGACTTGTCGCCGGTGGTTATGAACCTCCAGGTTTTGTCCGCAAAAGATCGGTTCTCCTAAGGCCGTTGTCAGACAACGGGAGTCAGAGCAAGCAATACTTTTCGACTGTAGAGGGTGTCTAATCCTCCCCTTTCGGTCTTCATGGCGCGCGCATCCGTTTATTGCATCCTACCAGCCATACAAAAAATGTCAAGTGAGGGAGTCTTTTTATCTAATGATCCCCCCGCCTAGACAGACTCCCCCATCATAAATGACTACCGATTGGCCGGGAGCTACAAATTTTTCTACTTCGTCAAATATCACTTTTACTTCTCCCCCATCCAGCTTTTTCAAGCGGCATTTTTTGAGCGGTTCGCGATAACGTACCCGAGCGTCGTATTTTCTGCTCAAAATAATGGAGGAACCGCTAATCCACTGAACCGGCTTTAGTTTAATTTCGTTGTGAACCAACGCGTACAAATTAGGATTATGCGAAACGGTAAGAGTGTTGCTGGCCGCGTCTTTGGCCACAATATAATAGGGCTTTTCGTCCGGCCGTTTTTTAAAAACAGTAAAACCGTGACGCTCACCAATGGTAAAGAATAAAGAGCCAGGATGTTCTCCGATTATATCTCCTTTTTCGTTTAAGACATTCCCCCGCTTGGCTTTAATAAAACCGCGTAAAAAATCCTTGACATCCAACTTGCCGATAAAACACAATCCCTGGCTGTCTTTTTTATCGGCGTTCGGCAGTTTGAATTTTTTGGCCAATTTCCGCACTTCCTCTTTGGGCAAATCCCCCACCGGCCAAAGTGTATGCGCTAATTCTTCCTGTCCCAAAGTCCAAAGAAAATAAGTTTGATCTTTGTTTTTGTCCACGCCAGCCAATAATTGATATTTATCAGTTTTTTCGTTTAGTCGCACCCGCGCATAGTGGCCGGTCGCAATATAATCGGCTCCCAAGGCTCGCGCTCGTCTAAAGAATGCGCCAAACTTAATGCTCTTGTTGCACATCACATCCGGATTGGGCGTTCGTCCGGCCCGGTACTCGGCAATCATATAGTCCACTACTTCTTTTTTATATTCGGCGGACAAGTCTAGAGTAATAAAAGGAATATTCAAAATGGCTGCTACGCGCATAGCGTCGCGTCGATCATCGCGCCAGTTACAATCAATAGGCTTGCCCTGAGCGTAGTCGAAGGGCTCCCAGGCCTTAATAAACACCCCCACCACTTTATAGCCCCTAAACCCCTTTGGGGTCGGGCGACCAAATAATTTTTCAAAATTATTTGGTGTAGCCT
>JBBUAE010000048.1:0-1275 GCA_038061005.1 Patescibacteria group bacterium
GTGCCTCCGGAGGGATTCGAACCCCCAACATCAGCTTCGAAGGCTGGTGTGATATCCGTTTCACTACGGAGGCCTTTTAAATAAACAATATAAGTTTATAATTTAATTGGCGAAAATACAAACATTTTCATCAAGATTGATTGGCCAAGAAGAAAAGACCTTTATTTTGTCCTTAGACCGATAAAAAACTCTTATTCTTGCGTGACAATAGGGGATAACTCTGGGGACAATGTGCATAAAAGACGTTTCCTGGATAAAGGAATTTTGTCTCATAAGACTTAATATATGGCTTAAAATATAGTCTATTGGTCAAGTCTGCCTTGTTTCTTTATTTCAATAAGCCAAATAAACTAAAAGTGTTTCTTAAGTAACACATTGATAAAAAGTTTGACGTGAAACAGCCTGAAAATAAACATTTAACTATTGGTAAAATCGGGGAGGAAATAGCTGTTAAATTCTTACTAAATAAGGGTTTTAAAATTATTGGCCGGAATTATTGGAAACCATGGGGAGAGATAGATATTGTGGCTAAAAAGGGGAATATCCTGCATTTTGTTGAGGTTAAGACTGTTTCACGTGAAAGATTGGAAGAGGGGGATCTAGACGACTGGGAGCCGGAAGATAATGTTCATTCTTGGAAAAAGCAAAGATTGGCAAGGATTATTGAAACTTACCTCTCTGAAAATCACATTTCATCGGATATAGACTTTGAAATTGCTGTTATCTCTGTTTACTTAAACGAGAAAGGGGATGTTATAAAAATTGGTGTTTTAGATGATGTAAAACTAGAGTAAACCATCTTCTAAGAAAGTTTCACGAATAACACTGGCCAGTTTAGGTTGAAAATAAAGCCCGTTTCCAACCTGGAGGTGGGAAACGGGCTTAAAAAAGCGCCAAGAATGGGTTACCTCTCTACTATAGGGGACGTAGACTACCGAGCTGGCGAGTAAAGGGATGACCGCAGTGTCTGCGCCAGAGCCATACTAGGCCGGTATACGGATCGAAGGACAAGCACTTAGCGGTGCGGAAATCCTGATGGCCCTTGTTTATACTATCTCTGGTCAAGTAGGCCACCTTCTTTGGCGATCCATCAGGCCGCAAGGAGACGACCTTGGCGGTCGCTGGGGGGACCGCAGACGTTTTGTAGCGAATCAGGCGCTCATTGATCGTGGCCTTTTGGTGGTGCCAAATACCGTACCATAACAGGCACATAACCGCAGCCATGGCGATGAAGGTAATCACGGTCAGCATCTTCCCACCCTCCTTTCAGAGGTT
>JBBUAE010000049.1:0-14877 GCA_038061005.1 Patescibacteria group bacterium
TACCATCTTGATTTCTAAGGGTCAGAAAACTGATTTCTTGATCCGACAAAAAAGGAGCTTCTGATGAAAACGATTAAACCGGAATTGTTGGGTGGATTTCAGGATTTTCTGCCGAGCAACATGATCGCGCGGCAAAAGATGATCTCTACCATCCAGCGCGTGTACGAGCTGTATGGTTTTCTACCACTGGACACTCCCTGCATGGAGCGGTGGGATGTTTTAACTGGCGGTTCGGCGGATTTCAGCAAAAGTATCTTCGTCTCCAAGATCGTTCGCGGGGAGGAAGATAAGAATGAAGTCTTTGACGAACAAGACTTCGCTTTGCGCTTTGACCTGACAGTTTCCTTGGCCCGCGTCATTGCGGCCTATCCGCAACTGTCTAAGCCCTTCAAGCGTTACCAGATCGGCAAGGTTTGGCGTGGCGAGAGCCCCCAACATGGCCGGTACCGCGAGTTTATGCAGTTTGATATCGATACCATCGGTTCGCGCTCCATGCTCGCTGATACCGAGATTATCCAGGTAATGTACGAAGTCATGCGAGCTCTCGGCATCGATAAATTCCTGATCCGGTTTAACAATCGCAAGATCCTGAATAGCGTGGCGGAAATGGTTGACTGTGGCCAGCGTTCCAAGGATCTTTACCGAATTATCGATAAGCTCGACCGGATCGGCAAGAATGGAGTTCTTGCAGAACTCTGCCGTCCTCCAGACAACAAGTATGATGAATCGGCATTAGCCCTTTCCCCCGAACAGGCGGAATTAATCAGTCGGTTTCTCGATATTCGGAGTCTGGATAGCAATGCCACTCTTTCGGTGTTGGAAGATTTTTTCGGCAGCGATCAGGCAACTGGTCGGGATGGTATCCTGGAACTCCGACAGATAGTCAGGAATCTGAAAGAATTGGCTATCCCGGAAGATAAGTGGACGATTGATCTGTCGGTCGCCCGCGGGCTTGATTACTATACCGGTCCGGTCTTCGAAACTACCCTCCTGGATTGCCCGGAAATCGGTAGCGTATTCTCCGGTGGCCGGTTCGACGGGCTGACCAACCGCTTTCTTTCCGGTAGCAATATACCAGGAGTCGGCGCGTCTGTCGGTGTTGATCGCTTGGTTGCGGCTCTTGAAAAGCTTGGCAAGTTGGAGAAGCAGGAAACGGTGGCAAAAGTGTTAGTGACGGTCTTCGGTCCGGATTTAATGCCTGCCTCCCTTCGCTTCGCCAAAAGTCTGCGCCAAGCGGACATTAAGACCGAATTGTATATCTCCGAAGAACCATTTAAGGCCCAGATCGCCTACGCAGTGAAACAGGAGATACCTTTTGTGGTAATCATCGGCCCCGACGAAGAAGCCAAGGGTTTGGTCTCGCTTAAGGATATGAAGGAGCGGTACCAGGTCACATTGACAAAGGACGATTGCCTTGCTAGATTGAGGATATCGTTGTGAAAATGGTCTTTCCCCAGGGTGGGTACGTAGCTCAATTGGTTAGAGCACTGGTCTGTGGAACCAGGTGTTACGGGTTCGAGCCCCGTCGTGCCCACCACCCTCTTTCGAGGGAAATATTCATAACTCAAAGAGCGCCCATCGCGGACGCTCTTTTTCTTTTTTTGCGGGTATGTTGTTAATAGATCATCTGATCAATAGGTACTGTCAGTATACCGGTCGCCCCGATTTTTTTCAGTTTCTCAATAATTCTCCAGATATCTTTAGCGTCAACAACCGAGTGAACCGCAATCATTCCCTTTTTCGATAGTTTCATAATTGTTGGCGCGCTTAAGCCGGGAGCAATCTTTTTAATCTCCGGCAATAGTTCTTCGCGAGCATTCATCATCAGATACTTCTTTTGGTTGGCAGTTAAGACACTCTCAATCCGAATGGAAATCGTATCAATTTTATCTCTCTCTTTTTCCAAACTTTCCTTGTTGCCGATCAAGACCGCTTCTGATTCCAAGACTGTTTCCAAAACCTTGAGCCGGTTCATTTTAAGTGAACTGCCGGAAGAGCTAAGATCGGCAATGGCATCAGCCAATCCGAGTTCTGGAGTGATTTCCACCGCCCCCTTAACTTCAATGATCTCTGCCTTGACCTTATTTTTAGCCAAGTATTTTTTAGTGAGATGGGCAAAAGAGGTAGCGATTTTCTTTCCGTTCAAATCCCCCACTTTTTTGATATTAGATTGCTCCGGTACGGCTATAACAAGATCGGTGTGGCCAAAATGTAATTTACGCAACAGACTGACTTCCGCCTCCCTCTCGCAAACTAGGTCATAGCCGGTAATCCCCAGGTCCACAATGCCATCCTGTACATATTCTGGGATATTCGGAGCAGAGGCATACAATATTTCTAGATCAAAATTACTGACCAGCGAAGATAGCTTCCGTTCGTCTAGGTCAAATTCCAACCCGATATTGCGCAATAAATCAATCGTCGGCTGATAGAGCCGACCCTTATTCGGAACTGCAATACGAAATTTATTATTTTGTTTCATTGGATTTGAATCGCTTAGCTAACTCCTGATAAATATCTTCCGGCTGCATATTGCTTGCCGCCAATAATACCAGGCAGTGATACCAAAGGTCAGCCATTTCATAGGCCAGCTCATTTTTATTTTGCTTTAGGCCGGCAATAACCGTTTCCACACTTTCTTCTCCTATTTTTTGGCAGATACGATCCAGGCCTGATTTTATCAACTCGGCAGTATATGAACCGGCCGACATTGTCTCTTGTCGATCTTTAATTGTCACAAATAAATCATTTAATGTATCCATAATATTTTTATGACCTTAATATATTAATTGCTTCGGCTCTGGTTACCAGCTTTTGTTCGCCAGTGGCCAGATCTTTGATAGTGACGGTTCCTTGTTTTTCTTCCTCTTCGCCGATGACCGCGACAAAGGGAATGCCAAGATCGTTGGCATAATCGAACTTCTTCTTCATTTTAGCGTCTGCTAAATAAGTTTCGGTATTGATCCCCGCTCCTCTCAAGATCGCGGTAAAAGTAATGGCCGTTTTAAGGTTGGCTGGAGCCAGCGGAATAACAACCACTCGGGAAGGTGTTGCTTGCTCGGCTTTGGTTAAGCCAACTTCTCTTAGTTGATAAAAGAGTCTGGTTAAGCCAATAGACACACCCACACCAGGCATCGGTGTGTCGGTATAGTATTCCGTCAGGTTATCATAACGACCGCCAGAGCAAATACTGCCAATCTGGGGATAGTCGTTCAAATTAGTTTCATAGACTGTCCCGGTATAATAATCAAGACCACGAGAGATCGTTAAGTCAATTACTAAGTTTTCTTTCGGAACACCAAAGTCCGCAGCGTAGGCAAGAACTTTCCCGAGTTCATTTAATCCTGTCTGAAATACTTCACTCTTCACTCCTAAGTTGGCAAGGCGGTCTAAAATCGTCTTGCTACTACCTTTAATCAAAGTAAGCTCGGAAATTTTACTCACTATTTGGGCGTTATTCATTAAAGCGGTCAACTCACTTTGCACTGTCGGGAGTCCAATCTTATCCAACTTATCAATAATGCGTAAAACTTCGGCGGCTTGGGCCGGTTCGAGACCAAGCGAACTAAAGAAACCGTTCAGAATTTTTCGGTTATTGATCTTAATGGTGAAGCTCTTGAATCCTAAGGCTGTGAGCGTCCCATAAATGATAGCTGGCATTTCAGCATCATATATGATGTCTAGAGAACCATTACCGATAATATCCACATCACATTGATAAAATTCACGGAAACGGCCTTTTTGCGGTTTTTCGCCCCGATAGACTTTACCAATATGATACCGGCGGAAAGGGAACTTCAAGTCTGGTTTATGCTCGGCCACATAACGAGACAAAGGGACGGTCAAATCAAAACGCAGAGCGATGTCGTTATCGCCTTTTAGAAAACGGTAGATCTGCTTCTCGGTTTCTCCGCCAGCTTTAGCTAGCAAAACTTCCGCTTTTTCTATAACCGGCGTATCAACCGGAATAAAACCAAAACGCTCGTAGTTTTGACGAATTATATCTAACATACCGTTAAATAACATCTGATCTTTAGGCAAAAGTTCCAAAAAACCGGGTAAAATAGAAGGGATAGTTTTATTTTTATTGTTCATTGAATCGTTTTAATTAATTTAATATATACTAACAAACTAGCACTAAAAAAGCCTCTGTTTGAGGCCTTCTAGATTTTTGCTTACGAAATGAAATGGGGAGAAACAAGCAATACTAAACAAGCCTCGTTAAAGGATAGTGGCCATGATGGTGGATCTTGTTTGTTTGCTCTTTCGTCATTATCCTTGTATATTACCGAATGATACCTACAGTGTCAACAGATCTCTTGGCTTTAACCGGTGAAGTGCTAAAATTTAAGGGCCTGTCCACTATCTAATGTCCGATCAGACAGTCCAAATTTAGTGCGAAAATAATGAATTGTGAGGAGGCATAGTGAACTCTGGCGACGAGCAATTCGTTATTTGCAGCCGAAATTTGGACTGTCTGACGGGCAAGCCAATATATTTGCTTTATAATTAGCGGTTAGATAGTGGACAGGCTCTAACATATGCAAAAAATTATTTTTTCATTGCCGGCTTATCGGGCATTTGCCGAAGATTTTTTAAAGCACAAGCAATTTGAACTCGGAGAATACAGGGAACAGCGTTTTAGTGACGGTACGCTGTTTGTGTCCCCTAACTCCGATGTCCGCGACAAAGAATGTATTATCATTGGCGGAATTACGCCCCACGAAGATCTAACCGAGATTTTACTTTTGGCGCACACTCTTAAAAAAGAAGGTGCGCGGAAAATAATTGCCGTATTTCCCTATCTGGGATATGCGCGGCAGGATAGAGACAAGCCAGCTGAAAGCTGGGGTATAAAATGGCTCGGCGAAATTTGTGCCGCTTCTGGAATTGATCAAGTAGTTACAGTTGATGTCCACAGTCCAGCCGCTATGGATAACTTTAAAATTCCGCTTATTTCTTTATCGGCCGTAGAAACATTGGCCAAAGAGCTAGCGCCGGAGTTTGAAAAAACTACTATTTGTATTGCTCCGGATGAAGGAGCAGTAGAAGATTGCGCCCAGTTTTGTTCCTACAATACGACCAATGAAATTTCGCACTTTAAAAAGGAGCGGCAGGATACCGGCGTAAGACTTTTAGATTTTTATGGCGAGATAGCCGATAAAGTAATTTTGGTAGACGATGTTTTAGACACCGGCGGAACTCTTCTGTTAGCCTGTAGTAGACTGCAAGAAATGGGGGCCAAAGAAATTATTATTGTTGTGACTCACGGATTATTCAGCACTCCATCTTGGACAAAACTATGGGATGTTGGTGTGAAGCGTATTTATTGCACTGATTCAAATCCGTTAATCAACAATGCCAGTTCTTCTAGCCTCGTCATTATTTCGATCAAGGATTTGATTGTGAAATATTTTTTGATACCCTAATTTATTCAAATATGGCTCAATCTCGGTATATTTTTTGCCACAAAGCATTCCGCCGGTAAACAATCAATAACCCCGCGGCAAGCCGACGGGGAAATCGCTACGCGTATTTTACCAAATATATTTTTTCCAGTTCGATTTCGGTCATAAATTAACCTCTGACATTCTAGAAATCAGCAAAAATTTTATTTTTAGAAGCATTAATTTTTATTGTCTTTCCGTGGGGTAAGCATATCTGGGGGTTGGTGTGTCCAAAATCTAGATTTTGGACAATGGGAATATCTTTATTGTATGTCCTCACTATATTAAGGATGGTTTCTCTTTGCTTCTCTCGATACTTATCTTTTTCTTCCGCATTATTCTGTTTATCAAATTCCCAAGCTTTTGGACGGCCAACCAAGACACCTTTGATCCGTTCTAATATCCCTCTTTCACCCAGGGCGCGATATACTCGAAAAACATAGTCCGCTGGCGGAATTTCTTCAGAGGTTTCAGTAAAAAGGATTATATTTTCAAATTGCTTAAGCGACGGCATTTTTATTCTGTGCCGTAAAATTTCATCTATGGATTCAAGACACCCACCCCAACTTATTCCCTCACTGCTCCTACTTCCATCCCAAAACCAACCATCATTTTTTTCGTAAACCCTATCCTGAGTTAGAGTTTGAGGATCATTCCAATTGAGTCCAATATCGTTATAAACTTCGCTGGCTTCTAATTCCGTCTCCCCCTCTTCAAATAAAGCTTCTTTTAGATATTTTATAGTGAAGTCGTCCATTTTTCCTTCCAGCGCAAACTGCGTAAATAAAGCTCCTCCGTAATACGAAGGAATATTATTTAGCCACAAAAAGTTTTCCAAATGAGTATTATCGCTGTACCCAAAAAATGGCTTAGGATTATTAACAAATACCTCGCTCGGTAAATTTTTTATATAGGTAACCTGGTCATTTCCACCTAATGTTGAGATAATCGCCTTAATATCTGGATTACTAAAAGAATCAATCAGATCCTTGGATCTTTCACCTTTTGTTGAACCAATCTTTCTTGTGGTTGGATACTCAACAGGGACTAGCCCGAATATTTCCACGATACGCTTCAAGCCCAATTCATGCACATGAGGCCATTTCCTAGAAGCGGCAAAGGAGGGCGAAAAAATGGCAACCTTATCTCCTTGCTTTAATTTTGTTAGTTTTGAAAATCCCATATTTATTGTCCCCACCGGTTGTCCTAAATTATATGCGATTTTTGATAAAAAGAAAGGCAAAACCCTAGACGATCGTGAACATGAGTTATTTGACTTTCTCCCCAAATAATGTACTATTATCAACAGGGGATATTTAGCAAATCACAATATCTGTGTAAAATTAGAGGAGGAAACTGATTATGTCTAAACACGGGAAAAATGGAAAAGAGACAAAAAAGGTACCTCTTCCCAAAAAAGTGGTGAGGTCAAAACCCCAAGGTCTTTTTGAGAGGATTATTGAGAATGAGAAAAACGGGTTGGGGTTGTCAACACAACGAAAAGAGCAAGAACCTGCCCGTGTCACAAAATTGTATCTTTTACACACAACCCCGAGGAAACTCAAGAAACAATAGTATCTCATCAGGTTGGAACCATAACCATTAAAAGGCCACCCCACAGTGGCCTTTTCGCATGAAGTTTTTATAAAAGAAAGATCTTACTCTTCTAGCCATACCCGAACCGGGCAGTGGGCATCAGACTTCAAAACATCAACCGTTACCTTTAGACTTTTTAGTGGAAGACTTTTTTTAACCTCCTGAAAAATCCAATTAACCAAATCTTCAACCGTAATTTTCCGTGTGCAATATTTGTCTATCTGATCGCCTACATCTACAAATTCTAATGTCATCTCTTTGGCGGGACAATATTCAATTACGACCTCACCGCTAAATTCCTTGTCGGTTACAGAGCAAGTAGCATGAAAGGGAGCAGAGATTTTTGTTCCCGAAATTGAAAAATTTAAAATAATTGTTTTCATAAAATATTATTAAAATATTAACTCACAAATTGTTATTTGGGCATACATCTTAGTAAAATTTTTTTAATGGGTAAGTCCTTGAGTTTGTCTATTGGTGTTTTTAATATAATTAAAGGTACATTTTTCTCAAAAAAGTGCCAATTTTTTACACCCATATGTAACAATAACTGCTTCAAGCCATACTCATACTCGCGAGACTGAAACTTATCAGACAAATAAACTTGGTCAATAATTTGCTTATAATAGGTGAACCTTCTTGTTGCGGTGGACAATGGAATTGAATCAAAATAACTGATTCCTTGTGGATATATTTGACCGGGAAATTTTTCCAAGAGATTTAGAATTGTTTCTATCTGATAAGGAAATTGCCACAAACTTTGATATTTTACTACGGCTTTCGCGGCAAGCGTATTATACAATTTAGCCGCACGATTTGTATCTAAAATATTCGCTAAACCTAAGGTTGGGAGCAATTTTTGCAGGATAGCAATATAAAGTCTGCCCCTAATGTCTCGTAAGTGTCCAATAATGGCGAGAGAGTCTTTTTGTCTGCGAGAACCAATTACAGCAACAGCGTTATTTGCATAATACTTTTTTAATAACAGGCCCAGTAGTTCGGGATGGATAGAAAGATCGGCATCTGTATCTAAAAAGAGATTTTTCTCTTGCTCATTAGTATTACAATCTAAAATTGTTTTCAGAGCGTAATGAATTGACGCTCCCTTGATACTGCCGTTGATTGCATTTTTGGGAGGATAAAGACCTTTCCGGATCGCATCTTTGAGATATAAAATATGATATTTATTTCCAAATTGATTGGGGAAGTTTTTCTTAATTATTTGTTCTGCTAGTTTACCCGATCTTTCTGGACAAGCATCGTCCACAATCCAAAATTTGATACTCAGCTTATTGCTGGAAAGAAGCTCGAGTTGGTTAAAAATTTTTATCTTTTCTAAGATAGTATTTTCACCAAAAGGATTTTCTTTACTGTGCGGACTCATCCTGGCCCTTTCTTGATAAACGGGATTTATAATATTAATACAAATAGGTCTGTCGGGTAAGCCATGCTCTATAAATCTTCTGGCCAGGTTAATTTTAACGGCTAATCCAAGTGAAAAAACTTTTGAGTCTAGTTTAATACTACATAGTTTTTTGTCGGCTATCTCTAACTGCTTATCAGAACATTGAGAAAATCTCTCGCCAACCAAATCTATAAATTGGTTGTATTTTTTCTGGACCGTGTCATTGGGACATTTGATAACAATCGCATTTGAAAGGAGCTCGGAAATAATTTTATCAAGATGGGACATAGTTTTAATAAAAGACATTAACTAAAAACCTCTACCTTTTTACATGAGGAATCATGCTTTCCGGCTCTGAACATATTTAAGCCGGTAGCCATGTTTAAATAATCTCGCTGTGCCATTTGTGATGCATAGCACTTGATGGCTTCCTCTTTTTCAGCAGATACGCTGTCAATACCGACAAAATTTTTTATTTTCGGCATTGGTGTCCAAACTTCATAATATCGTATTTCATTTTGCTTTGCCGGTTGCTCAGTGGAAATAATAGACGGCAATTGAGCCAGCCAAGCGGCTTCTTTACCCATTTCACAAACCAGTCTATGATCTCTATCACTTTCGTCTTTATGCGGTAAATAGATTATGTCTGGATTATATTTACGGATTACTGAAATGAATTTTTGCATATTATCTTTGCAAAATTCCAGCATGTGATCGGGAAGATGCATAAAGCTAATTTCTTTGATACCCAGAACATCTCCGGCTGCAATACTTTCCTTCTCCCTAATTTTAATCGCGTTCTCATTGTCAGTGTTCAAGACACCGGTATATCCGGAAGTAACAACAACTTCAAAAATACTACATTCATTGTTGGTAAGTAACCTTATCGTCCCACCCATACCGAGCGATTCATCGTCGTGGTGTGGCGAAAAAATTAAGATGCTTTTGTTTTTATCCATAGTTTTCCTAAATTTTTAGAGTTAATAAAATAAAAATATCCTGCAAAATAGAACGCCTTCCAAATTAGTAAATATATGGTTACTAATAATCCATAATGTTTTAGAGAAAGTCTTATGTGCCGATACCTGTCTAAAATAATACTATAAAATAGATTGGTTGCACCCATTAGGAATGAAATGCTATCTTTATAATCTCTTATTCTTTTTCCTCTTCCTATTCTAACTGCAATTTTTAGGTCATGCCAAACCGATTCTGGCAGATGTACAATCTCTTCTTCCATAAAAAGGAAAGACAATTGAGCTTTGTATATACGCCTAGATAAATCGGAATCTTCTCCCCATCCCATATCTTCATCAAATAAATATCCTCCAACTTTTTCAATGATCCTCTTATTAAAGGCCATGCCTGGTCCAAAAATATTTTTTTGGTTGTTAAAGATATGACTGTATAAATATCTAACTTTGGCGACAAGCGACTCTGAAAAAGTATTATGCAAAAAAGATAAGCGAGCTTTAACAACATCAAATCTGTCTAAGTTAAAATTAATTTTACTCAGTATCTTATTCGGAAAGACGCAATCTGAATTCATTATCACGATCTTCTCGTTTTTTGCTTTTTGCACACCAATATTTATAACTTGGGCTAAATTGCACCCCTTTGCGGTTAAAAACACAGGAATGCACCGCTTATCTTCTTTTGTGGTGTCTATTACTTCTTTTGAGGGATTGTTATTTAGAACAACGATAATTTCTGGATTACCCTCGACGCTACTTAAGCACTTCTTAATTTTTATGTCGTTGGATACCGGGATGATTACAGAGAGAGGAATTGATTCCATATGTTTATTATTTTAGTTTTACATTTGATATCTCCATCTTCCTTCTAGAAATGGCTTTCAGTGTCTGCCATGACAAATTATCATAATGTTTCAATAGATGGGGAGGTAAAATGTCCTTACATTTTTCCATTGCAATATAAAAATCCAACCGGCCCGTTCTGGATATTTTACCGGCAGCAATTTCAGGAAGCCAAATATCCTTAATAAAATTGATTGTATCTGTTAAGGGGTGAACTTGTAAGTTATCGTCAACTTCATATCCAGCTGCTAATAAAGCCACGGCCCTCCGAAAACAAGCCCGACATTTGCCGCAGGCTCCAGCCGAATCATAATAACAAGTTGATGTATTGTGTGGTGATATGCCGTACTTTTTCTCCCAGTGGTGTTTCCACCAATATAAGACCTCCGCTTTTGAGTATTTTTCAAATGGCGAACAAAGTTTAATGTTTTTACCCGAGTCTTTAGAAAAAAGCTGTGACGATATATTAAAGAAATATTTGCTTTTATCCCGATTCTTCCACTTTTTCATTTCCTCTTTTACGGCACAAAGGAAAATCACCCCTTTTGTGTTATTGGAGTATTTAAAAATAGAATTGGATATAGCTGCAAAGATAAAATTTCTAGCAGGAACAATAAAATCCCAATCTTTCCACCCATTTAATATTTGCTTCTCTAAATCAATACTAACCTCTAGGGATTTTTTATGTAATTTTTTTAATACACTAATTGAAGCTTCTTTCTCTGCCTCTTTATTTTTTTGACCAAAATCAACCCATAATGGCAAGACACTCAGACCATTATCTAAACAGTACAGCAGTCCCGCTGTTGAATCAATACCTCCACTGAAACTCAGAATTACATCATAAGAAGTATCCTGTTTCACACTAGCCTTCAACTTCTCATCGGAATTTTGTTCGATTCTGAATTTAAATTCTTTTGGGGCATTGGGATGATTGACCACATACGACATAAAGTTACTTAGAAATCTCAAGTCTATTTTCCTGTCAAACTTGTCATCTACATAAATATAATCGGTCTTTTTATAAGCCGCAAGAGTAGCGAGAATGGAAAGTTTTGTATAATTATCAAGTGTGTTCTTGGGTTTGATCTCAATATCATCGGTGGTTATTAAATGTGAGTTTTTGTTAGCAATCTTACCAATATTCATAGAATTATTTTCTTACTATTATATTTTCCATAACCAGACAATCCAATCCTGAAGAATAGAATGTTTTAAGCGCATCAATGGGACTGCAGACAATAGGTTCTTTGTTGTAGTTGAATGAAGTATTTATCAAAGCTGGTACACCAGTCAACTTATAGTATTCCATTAGGAGTTTATATAAATTGGGATTTTGTATTTTTGAAACGGTCTGCGGTCTTGTTGAAAAATCTGTGTGAATTGCAGCTTTCACTTTTTTACGCCACCCTCTTTTAACTATAAAACTTTTTAACATAAAGGGGGACAGTGAGAAACTCTCTAATATTTCTTGAGCCTCTTCTTCTAATATGCTCAAGCCAAAAGGACGCCACAATTCTCTCCCTTTGGTATTGTTCAATCTGCCTTTCATTTTTTCATTCCTTGGGTCAGCGAGAATACTTCTATTACCAAGCGCTCTGGGGCCACACTCCATTCTTCCTTGGAACCAGCCCACAATTTTACCTTCCGCAATCATTTTTGCCGTTGTTAATTCCACGTCCTTTTCTTTGGAGTAGGATATTTTAAGCGTTTTTAATAATTTTGTAATCTCTTTGGAATTATAATTTGGACCCTGGTAAGGAGAAAACGGTTCAGTGGGTCGTTTTTTAGATACATAAAAAGCTGCTCCGAGGGCCGAACCGGAATCTTCGCATACCGGTTGAATAAAAATATTTTTAAAGATCTTCTTTATCTCAATGTTACTGTTTGCAAGACAATTTAGAGCCACCCCACCCGCTAAGCATAAGTTATCAGATTTCGTTATATATTTGATTTCCTTAGCGTAATCTAGGATTTTTTCCTCTAAAAATTTCTGCACAGAAGCAGCCAAATCCATATGGACTTTTTTAATACTAGGATTTTTTAAAATTGTGCTTCTTTGGGTATTAAAGCTGATTATTTGTTCAACTTTCTTGAATCCACGTTTTTCCAATAAATCAGTTGTTTTTAGGATAAATTCATCTTGTGCATCGGGATTTCTATCTATAATATTAATACCATCAAACACCTCCCGCACCTCCTTAACATATCGTGGGTTACCATAAGCAGATAATCCCATCAATTTGCCAGCGCCAAAAACTCCTAAGCCGCAGAAAACAGAAAATGCCGAATATAAAAACCCCAGCGACTGATTAATGGGGTAATCTTTTTTGAGATCTAATTTCTTATCTGATCCGAAGTATAATGACGTCGCCTTATCTTCACCCTGCCCGTCTAATACTAAAATCGCAGCCTGTTGCATTTTAGAGGCATAAAAAACACTAGCGGCATGCGCAAGATGGTGATTTACAAAATAAATTGGGACCTTTTCTTTTACCTTAAAAATATCCCCAGGAAGAATCTCTTATACAATATTTTTATCTTGAACGGGACCAGAAATATTTTCAGCGTTAAAGCCAATGGCGATAGCATCAATATCTCTAGCATCAAGTTTGGCTAGATCCAGGCAAAGCTTGATAGAATTGATTGGTTTTTTATCAAAAGCTCTTTTTTGTCTGATTAATCTTTCCTCCTCAACCATAGCGAGAATCTCTCCGTCTTTTACTATACAAGCGGAAGTGTCATGACTTCGCTTATGATATCCATTTATTCCTAATACAACCATGATCTTTTTGTAAATAGTATTTACCTAACTCTTTGGTTTACACTGATTAGCCTCCTAACAAGCGAACTGATTTCGTTATTAGACAATTCTTGCAGACGTTTACTCAGGATGCCTTGGGATATATGTAAGGATAATGGGACAATTTTATCTGGATGGTTTCTTAAATCAGATTTGGACATCCTGGGACCAAATTGGTTAATGATATTATTAACCAATATATTTACTCTTTGACCCGCGTTTTTAGAGAAAGCATTAGATATGTGTCTCATTATCGAATTGCCTCTTCCGCCAACTGAAAGGAGTTTCATAATCACCGCAATCTCTCTTGATTTTGGAAAAAAAACCTCCTTTTCTAATTTTCTTAATACAGATGATTTAAAATGCGCCTGCGTAAAAAGGCTGGTCTTAGTAAAATCACCAGATCCGGGTTCAGCAACCGATCGTCTGTAGTATTTTTCTCCTATGGCCAACACAATTTGTTCAACATCTAAATCAGAGAGTTTTTGTATCATCGGTTCCAGAATGCTAAACGGAGGGTTGGCAACTATTTTATTGAAGGCCGGAAGTTCTAATTCTAAAAAGTCTCCCATTATAATATCGGTATTTGGATGTCTACTTTGCAAATCATCAAGTATGGGTTTAAATCTAGGATCAACTTCAACAGCATAAACATGCCCCGCCCTTTCGGCCAATTTTTCCGTAATATTTCCTGGACCGCTTCCAATTTCCAGTACTACATCATCTGGAGAAATCTCCGCAAAAGAAACCATATCTTCAATCACTTCAGGATCAACGATCAAATGCTGGTCTTTTCTGTCAGGATCTAACTCAATACCAAAACTCTCTATTTTTTCTAGTAAATCTGTCTTGTATTTTTCTTTTCTCATGCGTATTTCTTCCTGCGGCGAATTAAAATCAAATTGTTCAGTCATAACAATTAGTTTATTCAATCCTGTAATTTAAATGGATTATAATTAACTCCCCGATCGTAAACGTTGATACCTTCAAGTCGTTTAAGCTTCCCAACAATTAAGTATGTAACAGGGGTTACTAATACCTCATAAATGACCTTTATAATGTAAATGGATACTGCCATAGCAATGAGGCCACTTAGGGAAATATTTTCAATGAAAGCAATAAACACAAACAAAAAACTATCAACAGCTTCTCCGACAACAGTAGAACCAATTGTTCGAGTCCAAAGATATCGGCCATTGGTCCAAATTTTCATTTTTGATAACACATAAGAGTTACTGAATTCACCAGCAAAATATCCAACAATAGATCCGAGGACTATCCGAGGGACAACCCCTAAAATAAGTTCATACGCCTGTTGGTCATGCCAAAAAGGAGCTGCTGGCAACAGCTGAACTAGCCAATAAATTAGTGACATAAAAATCAGCGCTAAAAACCCTACCCAGATTACTTTTCGGGAGGCTTTATAGCCGTAGACTTCTGTTAAGATGTCTCCAAAAATATAACTTATCGGAAAAATGAAAGTTGCCCCAGTCAAAGAAAACTTACCAATTTGTACTATCTTTACAGCGACAGTATTAGAAATCAGAAGAACAGTCACAAAACAAATTGCTATGTATAAAAAGAGATTATTATTTTTCCGTTCCAGTTGTATATTTGACATATGTTAAATAGTGATGCATTAAACATCCATCAAATGCTACCATAAATAGTGCATATTGGTCAACACGTCTATTTTTCTGTAACAGGATTGCTCAAGGCAACTTGCGGGACTGGTTGGGTGGTTTGGTTAGTGATTTGTTCCTGTTGCATAATCGCCATCAGGTTTTTGCCGCCATCAATGGTGAGGTC
>JBBUAE010000050.1:0-2713 GCA_038061005.1 Patescibacteria group bacterium
CGGGCGTATCGTCAATGATTACTTCCACGCCGGTCATTTTTTCAAAGGCCCGAATGTTGCGTCCCTCCCGGCCGATAATTTTACCCTTGATGTCGTCGGAGGAAATGTCCACGGTGGTAGACATAACTTCCGGTACAGTGGAAGTAGACAGGCGTTGAATAACAGAGGAAAGAATGTCTTTGGCTTTCTGCTCCATCTTTTCCGCTCCGGCCACTTCCATTTTATGCAAACGCACAGTTAAATCTTCCTCCTGCTCTCGTTCAATTTTACGAATTAATTCACCCTTGGCTTCTTCTCGGGTTAGGTTGGCTACCCGTTCTAATTCTTTGCTTTTATCCTCCTCAATCTTTTTAACGCGCTCCTTAATATCTTTAACTTCCTCAATCTTCTGCTTAATATTTCCGGTCTCCCGGTCAATATCTCCTTGGCGCTTGTCCAGAAGCTCATCTTTTTTGAGTAAGCGTTCTTCTAATTTTTTGAGCTGGTTTTCTTTTTCCCGCTCCTGATCCTTAGCTTCTTGTAAAATTTTGGCGGATTGATGTTCCGCTTCATCTACAATCTTTTGGGCTTTGTCTTTGGCCTCCAACAAAGCTTGCCTGATCGTTAGTTCCATTGAACCTTTTTGGCCGAGCGTAACTAGCCAGCGCAAAAAATAGCCAATGGCGATGCCGCTGATTCCCACCACTCCAGTAATGAAAACAACAGTTAGTAAACTCATAAGTGTTTGGCCACTTACTACCTTGAATTAGACTAAGAATCACCCGTGTTGAGGCGGATTTAATGGCTCTAACTAATCATTTTGAAGCAAGCCCACCGGAGTTTTTCGCAAGAAAATTCAGGTGGGTAAATAAAGCCAAAATTTGATTACTAAGCATGAATTCAGGTTGTAAGCAGTAGTAAATTACCTATTTTAATAAAGGAATAAAACCAGTATACCAAATAATTTTACCAAAGTCAAAATTTACGGACAGACCGGCTTGCTGGCGAGTGGTAGGCAGGGATAGAAAAAGAGGCCAATTCGCCCAAGGCGGATTGGCCTCTTTAGAATTTGCCGGCTAATTTAGTTATAATAGCTGCGGATCTGGAAAATTAAATACATCGAAATCAGAAAGCCGATGATGGCGCCCACAATATTGCCGCTTACCAAACTGGAAACAGTGGAAACGAGAACCCCGTAAAAGATAAAATTCCAGCCGGAAGCCGTTCTCTTAAACAGACCTGGTATAGCCAAAATATTAATAATGATAGCTATGGCCGAGAGAATGGTTGACAGAGTGAACAAGGCGCTTCGGCCGCCGACATAATAAGCATAGGGCATCATCAAAGTGCCTAACCTCCAGTAGGCAAGAACACCCGGAATCATAATGATCAAAGACAGAATTACCGCCCAAGGAGCTATCTTAACAAGGAAATCTTTGACCCCCATCGGTAAAGCCGGCGCCTTTTTGCCCAGATAGTCGTCTAACAGATTCTTAAGTGAATCCATATTTTTATAATTTTATCCTCCTAATTTTTTGCCAATGGCAATCAGTCAGGAGAGCGAACATTTACTAGACTAAAGTATTTGTTGCGCCAATGTGATCTCCGCCTACCAATCGCCCATGGGGGCGTCTCGCCCTCCAAAATTTTGCTTCGCAAAACTTAGGAGGGTGAACAAAAATTTTGGCGGATAAACTAATAATAATTAGCTAGTATTAATTATATGTTGGTTTGACTTTGGGCACAATTAACTTGTCCACAGTGGGTTAGTAGATGGTATTTAGTAGACAGTAGATCGTATGGAAATCAAAAAACCGCCGAGGCGGTTTTTTGATAATAGGTATTTATACTATCTACAATCTACTACATACTGACTACTATTTTTTCTCCCTGATTATCTCATCCACAATACCGTATTTTTTAGATTCTTCAGCGGACATATAAAAGTCGCGATCGGTATCGGCGTTAATTTGATCAAGGGATTTGCCGGTGTTTTTTGCCAGCATTCTGTTTAAAGCTTCTTTGACTTTTAAAATATGTTTAGCGGTAATGGCAATGTCCGAAGCTTGGCCCTCGGTACCGCCGAGTGGTTGATGGATCATAATTTCACCGTTCGGTAGGATGAAGCGTTTACCTTTCTTACCGCCGGAGAGGATCATGGCGGCGCCGGAGGCGGCCATGCCGACACAAATGGTAGAAACATCGGCGCCGACATAATTCATCGTATCAATGATCGCCATAGTGGCGGTAACGGATCCGCCCGGAGAATTGATATAAAGAATAATATCTTTTTTCGGGTCTTCGGATTCTAAAAATAGCAATTGCGCAATGACGATATTGGCCACGTTTTCATCAATTGGGCCGCCTAAAAAGACGATTCTATCCTTCAGCAGGCGCGAGTAAATGTCGTAAGCCCGCTCGCCAAAAGGGGATTTCTCAATAACAGTAGGTATGAGCATCATTTTTATTAGGTTAGACTAATAATTATCTTAATTATATAAACTTAAAACTCAAAACGCAAAGCTCAAAACTTTAACTTTTAACTCAAAACTAGAAATTCATGATCTATCAGTTTGAAGTTTTTAGTTTCAGTTTTGCCTGCCGGTGGCAGGCAGGCGTTTTGAATTTTGAGCTATTTCTGACTTTCTAATAATTGAAAGACTTTCTCGTTAATTAGCACACTCTCGGCATAAGCTCGGACGCGAGCTGGATCGGCATCTTTATAATGTTCTAA
>JBBUAE010000050.1:2723-6134 GCA_038061005.1 Patescibacteria group bacterium
CTTGTTCCAGCTCAGCCGGAGCGACGGTAATTTTTTCTGCGATGGCAATTTTGTCCATAATTAGGCTGAATTTGGTTCTCTTCACTGCTTCTTCTTGCCATTCTGCCCGCAAGTCCTCCGCGGTTTTTTTAATATGCGAGAGATATTCGTCATATTTTAAGCCCATACTGACAACCTGATTTTTCATCTCCAAGGCCATTTTATTAAGTTCCCCCTCTACCAAAATTTTGGGTAGATTAATCGCGGTGGCTTTGATGATTTCGTCAACAATCTGTAGGCGTTTCTTTTCTTTGGCCCGATATTTTTTATTGTACTCAACATTTTGTTTGATTTTGACACGCAAATCGGAGAGCGAGGAAAAATCACCTAATGATTTGGCCCAGTCGTCGTTTAGTTCCAGGAGTTCCTCCTTGCCCGCCGTAGCCTCGGCGAAAGAGGGTGTCTTGTTTGTCTTCTCGTCGCTATTTGTTTTTTTAGCTTTGGTTTGGCGGGCTTCTTCTATTACTTCATCTATTTCCTTTTCTTCCACCATGATTGACTCTTCTTCTTTGGCCACTACTTTCCCCGCGATTTTTTTGTAATCAACCAATTTTATCTCTGGCATAATCGCTGTTTTAATAGTGAAACCGAGGGGATTGTCCCTGGCTATTTTGGTGATGGTTATGGCCGGCCGGCCGACAGCATCTATTTTATTCTCTATTAAAATTTTAGGGTAAAGATGGTCCAAGGCGTGTTCGGCTGTTTCCCAGAGGATTTTTTCTTCACCAATTTTTTGTTCCACCAGATTAGTTGGAGCATGACCCTGGCGAAAGCCCGGAATGTCGGCTGCGGCGCTGAATTCTTTCAGCACTTCGTTGCGGTACCTCTCAAATTCCTCTATCGTTAATTCACCAGTAATTTCCACTTCTGATGCGGGTAATTGTGTTACTTCTATTTTCATCTTACAGTAAAAAATTAATAATCTTGAATTATAGTTTATATTTCTCCTAGAGCGAAGCTTTGCCATTCTGGAAACTTACCTGCCTGCCGGCAGGCAGGCGGAACCCGCACGGGCCTGATTGTCCGAAGCGGAGCGCAGGACGAGTGCGGGTGAGTAGAGAAAATTTTGCACTGGCAAAATTTATTAACGACGTAGAGCGAGAGTCATGGGAAAATACCATTTTCCCATGAACGAGCCGAGGAGTTAATATTGTACTTGTTATATCGTGTTCTATAATGGCAAAGCCGAGCGTACTCTAACACGATTGCGCGTCAATAGCAAATAAAAACCCAACGTTGGGCTTTTATTTGCTATTTTGCTTTGGAGTTAGATTCCCAAACTACCATTGAGATCATTCAAACTGCTCTCTAAATCCGCCGTACTGATGCTGCCCAGGTCTTTTTCCACATCATTGAGATTGGTAGATGAAGATAAACTAGGGGTTGGTTCTTCACTGGCGCTCGGGGTGGGAGTGGGGGTGGGAGAAACATCCAGACTTCCCTGTTTGGAATTAATGACATAAATACCGCCAATAATGAGCAGGATGATGATAATGACAGCTCCCACCAGGGGTCCCTTGGAAGGGTTTGTTTCCGGTGAGAATGAGCTAATAGGTTGATTGTATTCTGCCATATGATTTTAATTAAAAATAATAAAAATTAATTAGTGAGAGTGGGTGAAGTGGCGGGAAGAGAAGCGGCGGGGGTAGAGGAAGCAGTGCCGTTGTCAATCGTCTTTACGCCCGGGATTTCCTTGATCAGTTTTAAGACGTCGTTAATTTTAGTGCGGGCGCTCTTTAGGCTGGTAACGACACCCTGATAGCCATCCTTCAATGTTTTGACTTGGGCCTTGGTTAGAGTGGAAGAAGCGGTCGTACTAGAAGCTCTAACTACAGTGATAATTTCTTGCACCTTCAGATTTAAAGCGTTGGTATCAGTCTTGGCTTTAGTGATAAAGTCTGACGCTTGGCTTAACTTGGTCTTGATGATGGCAGTATTTTTGCCGGCCGCATCCAGTTTGGAGACGATGGAATTGTCGCCAGTCAAACGGGTGATAATATTTTGCAAGCGCAGAACCGTCTCGTTGATTTTGCGAGACATGGCGGAAGAATAATTAGACAAACGAATGGCCAAGGCTGCTTCTTTGTTGTTCTGGCTGATTTCTTTTTTCAAGTCCTTCTTCTCGGCGGTGGAAGTAGCCAGCTTAATTTTTTCTTTTACCGTCTGATTGGCCTCTTTTCGCGCGTCTCTGATACCGGCATTGCGTCCGGCGGTATTCGGAGAAGGCGACTGCCCCATAACCAATAATGGCACGAGCGCCAGGGCCGCAATCACAGCCGACGCCGAAACTTTTTTACTCATATATGTTTATCTAAAAGTAAATTGATAATCAAAGGAAATCTTTAAAAACCTGTCTTTATTATACTGTATTATTAAATTTTGCAATACTTGCCAAGGTAGATAAGACACTGGCATAAATGTCAAGGATTAGCCTCAAGCGGGGCGGTTAAAGTGAAACAAAAACCATTTGCAAGCAGGGCCTGCAGATGGTTTTCTTCTATCTCAATCTGGGTTTTATTTACTTTGAATTACGAAACCCTTTCTCGGCCTACCTTTTATCGAGCACGGATATAACTGGATACAATATAAGCTCCTCGGCTCGGTAATCCCAAAACTGAATTTTAGGATTACTCTCGCTCTACGTCGCTTATAAATTTTTACTAAAATTTTCCTCGTGCTCGCTGCCCTCCGCGCCTGCCTGCCGGCAGGCAGGCTCCCAAGTCTCGGTAAAAGGTACGCCTGCGATGAGTTTCGTAATTCAAAGTATTTAGAAATATCTGTTGATTAAATCATCAGGGCTATGATCAGTAAAGCCACGATATTCAGAATTTTTATCACCCCATAGCAGAGCAAAGCTCGCTACGGGGCCAGTCAGGTTTTTACATCATTAGCATTACCAGTAATAATGCTACGATATTGAGGATTTTTATCATAGGATTTATGGCGGGACCGGCCGTATCTTTGTAAGGATCCCCAACCGTATCACCGGTGATAGCGGCTTTGTGAGCGGGCGAGCCCTTGCCGCCGTAATGCCCCTTTTCAATATATTTCTTAGCATTGTCCCAGGCTCCACCGCCGGAAGTCATTGAAATGGCGACGAACAAACCGGTAATAATAGAGCCAACAAGCAAACCACCAAGTGCCTCCGCGCCGAAGAGAAAGTAAACAATAATCGGCGCCAGGACGGGAATCAATGCCGGCAAAATCATTTGCTTGATCGCGGCTTTAGTGACGATGTCCACGCAGGTAGCATAATCGGGTTTGCCGGTGCCTTCCATCAGGCCGGGGATGTCGCGGAACTGACGACGGACTTCACTCACCACTTTGCCGGCGGTTTTGCCAACCGCTTCCATACACAGCGCGCCGAAGTAG
>JBBUAE010000051.1:0-7639 GCA_038061005.1 Patescibacteria group bacterium
TAACAGCATATAAGCTTCTAATGGGATGGACGAAAAATTAAAAAATTTGCAAGCCAAAATCGCTAATTTCCAGAAGGATAATAAGGTGGATCTCTCGTCAGAGGAAGATTTGAGTATTGCTATCATGAACCTGATTAGTCTAGAAGAACACTTCTTTTTTAGCGGGGCTAAAACCGGCAAAAACGACTATTTTGACCTCTTAAACGAGACGCGGGAGATACGCAAATCACTCTTAGCTAAGATGATGGACGAAAACGAGGCGGAGAGCTGGTGTATCTCCAAGCACTTGCTCGCGGCCACGATGCGCTTGATGGAAGTGGGAACAAAATACTATAAAGATGGCAATCAGGAAGAAGCGGCCAAGATTTATAAACAAGCCTTCCGGCTCTACTCTATGTTTTGGGCTTTGCGGCTTAAAATTATTGATTTGGCCGGAACCAAAAAAATAGGCGATAATCAATTAAACGCCGAAGATAAGGACAATAATGAAAAACCCTGGTCAGTGGAAGATATTGTTAATAAGCTAGTTAATTGCTGCAACGAATAATATAGATAAACATACGAATATGCGAATTATACTAATCTACCTGCCTGCGGCAGGCAGGCGAATGACTACGAATGCCGATTAAGGATACACTCAAACAATATTCGTAACGATTCGTATCATTCGCATTATTCGTAAATTGGTATGTTAATCTTAAAAACATGTCAAATTACAACGATCATAGTAAAGATAAATACATTGTCGGAGGAGTGGCACTGATTCTTATTGTCATTGCCATTATCGCTTTTATGGTGACGGATAATGTCTCACAGCCTAATGCCACGCCAACCCCGTCGGGGATTAGCGTTGATCTTGGAACTACTACGGTACCAAGCGATACCATCAGCGCCAGTTCCACGCCGAACGAAACGGCCAAGGTGGCAGTGGTTGCTTTGGCTAAATGTTTGGCAGCCAAAAAAGTCACTATGTACGGCGCCTATTGGTGTTCGCATTGTCAGAATCAAAAGAAGGCTTTTGGCGAGGCTTGGCCATATGTTCCTTATGTGGAATGCACGCAAAATACGCAATTATGCTTAGCTAAAGGCATCGAGGGCTACCCCACTTGGATTTTCTCAACCGGGCAAAAACTGGAAGGGGAGCAAACACTAGCTAAATTAGCCCAAGCCAGCGGGTGTTCATATAGCCAGTAAAATTATGCATTTATTATTTGACATTAGAAGACCAATATTTCGACTGGCGGTTCCCTGGTCAATAGAACGACCAGAATAGATTTAGTAGCCACAAAAAAGTATCTTCAAAGTGGTTGTCAGAATTTTGGCCGGCCGCGCGTAGCCAAATCTACTTTTGGTGATCGGGTCGGTTTGGAAGGTGCCCTCTGTTTGCTCAAACAGAAAAAAATCGGCTGATCCGGCTTGAGACTTAACAGCCGTTTGGGCGAGCTCTTGAAGCCAACCCGATTTTATTTCTTGGTAGGTTATCAACAGCTATAAAAAGTATTTTTTTAGTATAATTATTACCTGATTTAAGAAATTTATTACTAATTTACTAATTTTTTGTAAAATTTTATGCCAAAATCGCCAAAAATCGCGCGAAAAGTGAAAAAACAGCTCGCCAACATCAAAAAACGAGATGGAACGATTGTTCCGTTTGCTGAAGACAAAATTTCCGCCGCTATTTTTAAAGCGATGAAAGCTTCGGGCGAAGGGACAGAAACCGACGCCGTCAAGGTGGCGAAAGCTGTGGCGGCCGAGCTCATTAAACACTGCGAAGAAGCGGAAGAAAACTGCGTGCCGGCAGTGGAAGAAATCCAAGATCTGGTGGAAAAACAGCTTATTTTGCAGCAGTTTGCGGCGGCGGCTAAGGCCTACATTCTTTACCGCGAGCGCCGCAGCGATTTGCGCTTGAGGCGCGGCGAAGTGCCGGCTCGGGTTAAACAACTAGCCAACGAAAGTAAAAAGTGTTTCCAAAATGAGCTGGCTGAGTTCGTCTATTATCGGTCTTATTCACGCTGGATAGATGAGGAAAATCGGCGGGAGACTTGGATGGAATCGGTAGACCGCTATATGGCTTTTATGCGCGAGAATTTGGGCCATAAACTAAAAGAAGCTGAATACAAGGAGTTACGCGGAGCGATCTTGGCGCAAAAAGTGATGCCATCTATGAGACTGTTGTGGAGCGCTGGCGTGGCGGCTCGCAAATCTAACGCTGTTTGCTATAACTGCACCTATGTTGCGCCGACTACCTTTCAAGATTTGGCGGAAATTATGTATTTGTCTATGGCGGGTTGTGGTGTGGGTTTTAGCGTCGAAAGCCAGACGGCCCAACAGTTTCCCATTATCCAGAGGCAAAATGGCAAGACGCGTCGCACGCATATCGTAGAAGATAGTCGTGAAGGCTGGTGCGATGCTTTGGTTATCGGACTGAAGACTTGGTCGTCCGGTGAAGATATTCAATTTGATTATTCTAAATTACGCCCGGCTGGCGCGCGTCTTAAGACGATGGGAGGTCGCTCGTCCGGGCCGGAGCCCTTACGCGAACTAATGATCTTTACTCGGGCCAAGATTTTAAGCCGTCAAAGCAAACGCCTGCGCAACATTGACCTGCACGATATCATTTGCAAAATTGGCGAAGTGGTAGTGTCCGGCGGAGTGCGCCGCACAGCCATGATCTCCTTGTCAGACTTGGACGATCAAGAGATGCGGCATGCCAAAGAGGGCCAATTTTATATGACGGAACCACAAAGGAGTTTAGCTAACAATTCGGCGGTTTACGTGGAAAAACCGACCAGCACGGAATTCTTGACCGAGTGGATTGCCTTAATGAAAAGCGGTTCGGGCGAGCGGGGTGTTTTTAATCGGGGATCACTAGAGAGGCAGCTGCCAAAGCGCCGCTGGGAAAAATTTAACCAAGACGCGCCGACTTGCGGCGTAAATCCCTGCGGTGAAATTGTCCTCAAATCCAAACAGTTTTGCAATTTGACCGAAGTGGTGGCACGGGCCGGGGATACTGAAAAAGATCTCTTACAAAAAGCCCGCTGGGCAGCTATTTTGGGCACCTATCAAACGAGCTTGACCTACTTTCCTTATTTGTCAGAGGAGTGGAAAGAAAATTGTGAAGAAGAGGCTCTCTTGGGGGTCTCCGTTACCGGACAATGGGACTGTAAAGCCGTGCGCAATCCGAACATTATGTCCAAAATGAGAGACGAGGCGGTGAAAGCGAACAAAGAGTATGCCAAGCGCTTTGGCGTCAATCGGGCGACAGCCGTCACTTGCGTCAAACCGTCCGGCACGGTGTCGCAATTGGTTAACTCATCTTCCGGTATGCATCCGCGTCATGCCCATTACTTCATTCGACGCGTTCGAATTTCTGCCACTGACGCGCTCTTCAAAATGATGAAAGATCAGGGTTGCCGGTATTATCCGGAAGTGGGGCAGTTGATGGATACGGCCAATACTTATGTGCTGGAATTTCCGATTAAAGCCCCTGAAGATTCCATTTATAAAGATGATCAAACAGCGCTTGAACAGTTGGAATATTGGAAGATGGTCAAGGAAAATTATACCGAACATAATCCATCAGTGACGATTTCCATTGGCGATGAGGAATGGGTGGAAGCGGCCAATTGGCTGTACAAAAACTGGGATATCTTGGGGGGTTTGTCTTTCTTGCCGCGTTCCAATCATGTTTATAAGCTTGCCCCTTACGAAGAAATTACCAAGGAGCGCTATGAAGAAATGATTAAGGCCTTCCCTAAACTAGATTTTTCTAAGATTGTGCTCTACGAGATGGAAGACGAAACTCACGGGGCCAAAGAACTAGCTTGCGTTGGTGGTTTGTGCGAAATAGAAGCCGTGCCGACGGGTAAGGAGGGGAAGAAATAGGCGCAGATTTGCACTGAACAAAACCACCAGCTCGCTCCTCACCTCCGCCGGTATGACACAAAATTGGTACGGTCGTGCTGGTTGTGGTATTGACTGGCATTTTAATTAATATGTGGTATAATTGTAATCGGCTTTTATTGGGTAGCTGCTCTTCTACTTTTAGCTTAGTAATAAGCTGAGGTAGGGGCTAAACCATTTCGTTTTAAAGCGAAATGGTCGTCCGAACAAATTTTTTACTAAAAATTTGTTTTAGGGAGGAAAGTCCGAACACTCGCCAGTTCATAAGAATTGGCAGCAGAGTAGCGGGTAACGCCCGTCCGGAGCAATCCGCGAGGTGCGAGCAGAGACGCTAACAGGGGAGACTTTGTTGGGCATCTTGAAAAAGATGTAGTCCCTAAGATGGCAACATTCTGGCTAAACCATTTCGCTTTAAAACGAAATGGTTGCCCGAACAAATTTTTTACTAAAAATTTGTTTTAGGGGGTGAAACGGCTAAATCCTTACTTGAGTGCAAGGCCGTGTCTCCCGATTTATCGGGATTCGTGCCGCTTGAGTCCGACAGTAATGTCGGATCTAGATAAATAGCTATCGCCAATTTTGTCTGTCGAAGACAGCTACAAAATTGAGCGCCCCAACAGTATCGTCGGGGCAATCCCGACGCGAAGTCGGGATGCTCAATTTGCATCTGCCTCCGGCAGGCAAGATTGTGCACAGAATTCGGCTTATAGATAAAAGCTAATAATCAAAAAGTCCTCCTAATCGGGGGACTTTTTGTGTTTATTTATTGTTAACACTTTTCATTTGCTTGACCCCCATGGTTCTTATATAATGAGTAACATTAGTAAGTTAAATGCGTCACTAAATTTAATATGAACAATGGTATTAAAAGCAAGCTACAGTCGCTCCTAAACTATGATAAAGTTTCTTTTATTATTCTTTATTTTGGTATTTTACTAACCCCCCTCATCGTCTTTCCGCTGTTTGATTTTTCCATTGATATCACTAAAAAATTCTTTTTGGTGATCGCTGTCGTCCTGTCTCTCATTTTCTGGTCTGTTGGACGAGCCATCGCTGGGAGAATCTCTTTTCCAAAAAACTGGGTATTAGTATCGCTACTATTTGTTTGTGTTGTCTATCTGCTGTCCGCTCTCTTTTCCTCGTCGGTTGGTAAATCGCTGATCGGTTTTGGCTTTGAAAACGGCACCTTTTTCTCCATCTTGGTTTTCTCCATTTTATCTTTTCTGGCCAGCATCTTTTTTCAGTCCAAAAAAAGATTTCTCAATTTTTACTTCGGTCTATTTGCCGTCTTTGCCGCCGTCTTTCTTTTTCAGAGCGCGCGGTATGTTTTTGGTAATTTTCTGCCTTGGTGGCCAATGTTCAATTACGGAGCTTCTAATCTGATTGGCAAATGGAATGAATTGGCTATTTTCGCTGGTTTAGTCGCCCTGTCGGCGGTGATCATGATTGAATTCCTGTCTCTGCGCAGCCTGAAGTTTTTAAAATACTTTATCTGGATCATTTTTGTCGCTTCTCTCCTAACTCTGGCCCTGATTAACTTCTTCGTTCTCTGGATTATTCTCGCCATCTTCTCTTTTTTAATTTATATCTATTATGTTTCCTTTGTGTATCGTCAAGAAGGTAAAAAAGCCCTACTTCGTCCCTCGTTAATTATTTTAATTTTGGCAGTGGCCTTCCTTATTTTAGGACGCGGAGTTCCCTACGGCATGGCTTCGACCCAAGGAGAAGGGTGGCTGGCCAAACAGGTTAGACTGGTTTCTCAAAAGTTAAATATCGCCACTCTTGAAGTACGGCCGTCTGTGGTGGGGACAATGCAGATTGCTCAAGAATCTTTAAAGAATCATCCTGTGCTAGGAGTTGGCCCTAACCGCTTTTTGGGCGAATGGCTTAAATATAAACCGACTGGGGTAAATGATACGGCTTTTTGGAACATTGAACTGGATTATGGCTACGGAATTATCCCGACATTCTTGGTAACCACGGGTCTACTCGGAGCTCTGGCCTGGTTAATCTTATTTGGATTGCTTTTGTATTACGGTATTAGGTCTATTTTCTTTTCGGCCATGGAAGGATTGAATAAATCATTCCTGCTCCTGTCTTTCTGTGGTTTGGCTTACTTGTGGACATTTATCTTTATTTATATTCCCGATACGCCAATGTTAGCGTTAACTTTTGCTTTAACTGGTATTTTTATTGCTCGGTTAGTAGACGCGCAAGTAAATAAAAATGCTGACTGGTCCTTTACTTACCACCCCAAAGTGCAATTTGCCTCGCTGGTGGTAATTGCCATTTTCACTGTCAGTCAGTTGATTTTTGCCTATATTATCATCTTTAACTACTGGTCCCTGCTGGTTTTTAGAAACGGTCTTTATCAGGCGCAGGTCAAAGGTGATTTGGCGGCGGCGGAAAAAGCTATTCAGTATGCTAATGGTTTGAACCCGCAAGATACTTATTTTCGTTCGGCTGTAGACATCAATGTGGCCCAGTTAAATCAGGTGTTGGGATCAAAACTGTCTCAACAGCAATTGCTCGCTGAATATTCTAAGGTCTTTGAGCGCGCAAAAACTAATGCCGACAGGTCTGTGGCTATGGACGAAACAAATTATCTTAACTATGTTTATCGGGGGCGGATCTATGAAAATATCCAATCTTTAGGAGTGAAAGGGTCCTATGACATTGCCAAACAAAATTACATCAGTGCTTTAAAATATAATCCCCACAATCCGGCGCTTTATCTAAATTTGGCGCGCCTAGAGGTAGCCAACCAGAATATCCCGGCGGCTAAGGATTATATTGCTAAGTCTTTGGCGGAAAAGAAAGACTATTTGGATGCCATTTTCTACCAATCACAGTTGTATGCAGAGCAGGGCGATCTGAATTCAGCCATTAAAAAAGCGGAACAGGCCGCTATGTTGGCACCGAATGATGTAGGGGTGCTGTTCCAGCTTGGCTATTTGCAATTCAGAAATAATGATTACCGCGGGGCTATAAACACCTTTAAAGGATTAATTAATCAATATCCCAATTATTCCAATGCTAAATATTTTCTGGGCTTAAGCTACGATAAGCTTGGAGATACACCAAATGCCATCGCACAATTCGTAGACATTCAAAAACTTAATCCGGACAATACTGATGTTGAGCGTATCTTGATCAATTTGGCCAATGGCCGAGATGCTTTGGCGGGGACAGCTCCGGTAGAAAAACAAACCAAGCCACCAATCAAGCAGAAATAAGATTTCCCCCGTAAGGTGGTATGGTAACAAAGTTCTTCACGATTATTAAAAAAGAGATTAGCGGTCTGCATCAGGCCGCTTTTCTTCTTGGCTTCTCGGCTTTGGGGTCGCAAATTTTAGCTCTCTTGCGCGATCATTTATTGGCCTCTTCCTTTGGGGCGGGCCAGACTCTAGACATCTACTATGCCGCTTTCCGTATTCCCGATCTGGTCTATGTGACGATTGCTTCGTTTGTCTCGGTAACCGTACTAATCCCATTTTTAATTGATAAGATTGAAAATAACCAACACGAAGAAGCCAAAAAATTCCTTAATGAAGTTTTTACCGTTTTTTGTTTCGTGATGGTTTTGATCAGCATCATTCTCTATTGGTTGATTCCCTATTTGACGAAATTAACCGCTCCCGGCTTTGACCCGGAGGCCCAAAGACAATTAGTAACCTTTACCCGAATTTTGCTTTTCTCGCCCTTCTTTCTCGGTATTTCTAATTTACTGGGCAGT
>JBBUAE010000052.1:0-13421 GCA_038061005.1 Patescibacteria group bacterium
ATCGGCACCGAATTTTACCCGTAAAGGCTGTCCGGATGCCAATTTTTTCCTGAGAGAATCAAGGATAAAAATATCTTCCACTCCGCGCGTTAAAATCTCGTCTATTTTTTGCGAATCAGTATTTATCATATATGGAGAAAGTATAGAACATATTCGCAAAAAACTCCAACTATGCTAGTATGTTGAATATGTTAAATTACGGCTCTGGATTCAGAAGCTTTTTTGTAAAGTTTATTCTATTTGGGCTGATATTTTTCTTCGTCAGCACCGGATCACTTTTTGTTTGGGCTGTTAATTTACCCATTCCTGATTTTAACGCTTATTTTTCGGACATTAATCAGAAAGTTTCTACTAAAATCTATGACCGCACCGGTCAGGTTCTACTTTATGATGTGCATGGGACAGTCAGAAGGACATTGGTTCCCTTTGCTAAAATTTCTCCTTACCTAAAAGAGGCCACGATTTCCATTGAGGACGAGGGGTTTTACCAACACAGCGGCATTAAGATCACTTCTATGATCAGGGCTCTCTTGGTGGATATTGGTTCCGGCCAAGTTAAGCAGGGCGGTTCTACTATCACCCAACAAGTAGTTAAAAATGCTCTCTTAAACAGAGATAAAACGATTATCCGCAAAATTAAAGAGGTTATCCTGGCTTTAAAATTAGAGAGGTCTAGGAGTAAAGACGATATTTTAGCCCTTTATTTAAATGAGATTCCTTATGGGGGTAATCTTTATGGCGTGGAAGAAGCGGCTCGAGCGTTCTTCAAGAAAGAGGCCGCCGATTTAACCTTAGGCGAAGCTGCTTATGTCGCCGCTATTCCACAGGCTCCAACTTACTACTCCCCATACGGCAACCATCGAGACAAACTGGATGAACGAAAAAATCTGGTTTTGACCAAAATGGCAGAGCAGAAATATATCACCAAAGAGCAAGCGGAGGAGACCAAAAAAGAGAAAGTGTTTTTCGCTCCTCCTCAAAGTGGGAGCCTGAAAGCTCCGCACTTCGTCTTCTTCATTAAAGATTATTTGGAGCAGAAATATGGTCAAGACGCCGTGGAAAGTGGGGGCTTGAAAGTAACCACAACTTTAGATTGGGATATGCAACAGAAAGCTGAGGCGGTGGTTACTAAGTACGGGGATGTCAACGCTAAGAACAACAACGCCCACAACGCCGGGATGGTCGCCATGGACCCGACTACCGGCCAAATTCTAGTCATGGTGGGATCCCGTGATTATTATAATATATCTAATGAGGGAAACTTTAATGTTACCACGGCCCATCGCCAGCCTGGTTCATCTTTCAAACCATTCGTCTATGCCACCGCTTTTAACAAGGGATACACTCCAGAAACAACTGTGTTTGACCTACCAACTGAATTCAACGCCAAATGCAGCCCGGCCGGCAACATTAAAGACAAACCAAATTACTGCTATATGCCGATTAATTATGATGATAAATATGTCGGGCCTATCTCCTTACGTAACGCTCTCGCTCAATCTCGCAATGTGCCGTCAGTCAAAGTTCTCTATTTGGCGGGCATTAAAGATTCTATTGAAACGGCTCAAAAAGTAGGCATCACTAGCTTGAAAGACTCTAACACTTACGGATTAACTTTGGTCTTGGGCGGTGGAGAAGTATCACTCCTGGAAATGACTAGTGCTTACGGAGTTTTCGCCACCGAAGGAGAAAGAAATCCCTCTGTCGGCATTTTGCGGGTGGAGGATCGTGGTGGAAAAGTACTGGAAGAATTCGCAACCAGTTCAGAATCGGTTTTGCCCACAAATACCGCCAGACAAATTTCCAATATTTTATCTGATAATGCCGCCAGAATACCTACTTTTGGGGCCAATTCCCCACTTTACTTCCCCAGTTATGACGTCGCAGCCAAGACTGGCACTACCAACAATTACAAAGACGCCTGGATTATCGGCTATACGCCCAATCTAGTAGTCGGAGCCTGGGCTGGAAATAACGATAACACCTCGATGGGTAAGAAGGTAGCTGGTTATGTGATAGCTCCAATGTGGAATGCTTTTATGAACGAAGTTTTGCCGAGCCGGCCGACAGTAAATTTCACCCCACCCCAAACAACCCAAACGAATAAACCGGTATTGCGCGGTATTTGGCAAGGTGGACAAGGTTACATTATAGACAAAACGACAGGAAAGCTGGCTACCGAATACACTCCAGATAATCAAAAGGAGGAACGCGCCGTAATGAGCGTGCACACAATTCTTTATTGGCTTAATAAAAATGATCCTCTTGGTCCACCATCCGGAAATCCCGGAGGCGACCCACAGTTTAGTAACTGGGAATATCCCGTTCGTCTTTGGGCCATCACCAACAACTATACTGACCAAACAGCAGAGATTATTCCTAAGGACTATGATAACGCCCACTCTCCTGATAACCTTCCGCGGACATCATTCACTTCTCCTAATCCGGCAATAACCTACGGCTCCAATGATAATGTTGACATAACTATTAATATCAGTAGCTCTAAATACCCCATTACTAAAGTGGATTTTTATCTTAATGGTAGTTTGTTGGGAACCGTCAACTCCCCTCCTTATTATTATTCTCTTACTCCTAAAAATATTACCGGGATTAAAAACCAAAACAATTTATTAGGGGTAGTCTATGACAACGTTGGCAATAAGGTCGAGATTAGATCAACCTTAAATGTAAATTCTGGTTAGATAATATCTTCCGGGCAATTTTTCCCCAACATTTCTTTTAAGCCGATTAAAACAGATCGTTTGTTAATGTAGACCTCCCCTTTGATTTTAGAGGAGGTTTTTAAATAGGCGTTGTGATGGTTAAAAGTAATATCTTTTTTATCCAATTTAATACCAGTTTTCTCGTCAATTATCTTGATTATTGCTTCTTTTTTAAGGGAATCAGTCGGAATAATGTTTTTATATTTTGCGAGTAGGTCATTAAGAGTTTTCATAAAAAGATAAGGTGTTTCTTTTCGATGTTTTAATTAACTATTCCCGGTGAAATTTAATTTATTCGCAACTATTCGCAGATTGGTATAATTCGCATATTTGTTTGTATATTTATCTATTGATGGGCATTAAAATATAACTAAAAGTATCATTATCAGCTCCCTTCACTAATAATGGTTTATTTTTGTCGCTAAACTGTAAAATTACCATTGGAGAATTTATAGACAAGAAACCATCAAGGAGATAACGAGCATTAAAGACCACTTCCATTTTTTCCCCAGATAAATCGGCCTTAAGGGATATATTATTTTCTCCCACCTCTTGATTTTGAGAATTAATTTCAAATAAATTATCTTTAGGGTTAACTTTTAAGTTAATTTGGTTGAATTTATCCGTAAAAATATTGGCTAGTTTTAAAGCGCTCGATAATCCATCTTTTGAGACGGTGATTGTGGTTTTAAATTTTGTCGGCATAATCTGTTTGTAATCCGGGAAATTACCATCAATCACTCGAGAAGTGAAGTGAACATCATTAGTAAAGAAGGAAATTTGGTTTTTACTGGATTCTATCCTAACTTCCCCGGGAGCGTTTTCCAATACCCTAATAATTTCACTGACATTTTTAAAGGGAATAATTACCGATTGAAATTCTTTACTTTTATCTTCAATGGTAATTCTTTGTTCAGCTAAACGAAATGAATCAGTAGCGACAAAAACTAAATCCTGATTATCTTGATAAATATAAACACTAGCAATCTCTGGTTTAATATCTGATAAGGAAGCGGCAGATAATACTGATTTAAAGCCCTTAAGAAGGTCTTTAACTCTTAAAATAAAGGGGTGGCTAGATACCCTAGGAATAACCGGAAAATCCTCTACTGGGAAGCATTTTATTAAAGTAGAGCTAAAATTAGTGGCGATATGAATGTTATTATTTACAGATTTTATTATTATTTTTTCTTCCTTAGGTAAATTATTTAAAAAACTACTTAAAGTAACAGCGTTAATGGCCGCCTCACCATCTTCAATTACCTTAATCGGTATTTCTACCTCTAAACCAACATCTAAATTAGTAGCTTTAATAATTAAACTATTTTTTTTAGCAGTTAATAAAATAGAGTTAAGAATAGGTAGAGTTAAATTTTTCCCCGTAATTTTTTCCGCCACAGTAATAATCTCACTTAATTTATCTTTAATAATTTCTAACTTCATAAAATCTATTACTATTATTTATTATGTTTATATGTGTAAAAACTGGTAATGTGTTATATTTTAAATGTTTTTTCTATCAATAATTTATAATAAACTGTGAATAATTTGGAAAATTAAGGGGATGTTTTTAAAAAATTTACTTGGTAATATTTTATTCTATAAATTTATTAAGTCTTTATCCTAATCTTTATCAACAACTTATCAGTAGTTTAATTGTTGTATAAAAGTATTCTAATCTGATCAATTTCTAAACTTAATAAGTTATCTTTCTTAATATCTCTTTTAATTTTTTCATAGGCATGGATAACTGTTGTGTGATCACGTCCACCTAATTTTTGCCCAATATAGGGGTAGGAAGTGTTAAAATCCTCGCGTAAGATGTACATAATAATCTGTCTAGGCTTAACTATTTCTTTACGGCGAGTTTTTTCATAAAGAACCTTTTCCTCAATGTTATAAAAATCAGAAATAACCTCAATTACATCTTTAACGGAAACTGTTTTTTGAGGTTTAATGCTGTTTTTTACTAAAGATTTAACCTCAATGACGGTTAAAGCGCGGTTCTTAACTTGAGTTTGGCAAATAATGGAGTTTAAAGCCCCCTCCAATTCTCTAACACTATCTTGAATGACGGAAGCCAGGTATTCTATCACCTCGGAAGCTATGGGTAAATTATTATTACGCACCTTGGTTTTTAAGATGGCTAAGCGTGATTCAAAATCCGGGCGAGCAATATCCACAATCATTCCTCCCTCAAACCTAGAACGCAGCCTTTCTTCTAAATTAGGAATAAATTTTGGTGGTTTGTCGGAAGAAAAGACTATTTGCTTGTTATTCTCATAAAAGTTATTAAATAAATGGAAAAGTTCCTCCTGAGTTTTTTCTTTATTAGAAAAGAATTGCACATCATCCATAATCAAAACGTCATATTTTCGGTATTTTTCTTTAAATTGCTGGGCCCGGTTGTTTTGAACCGAATTAATGTAATCCACCGCAAAGTTCTCGGAGGTGATATAAAATACCTTCCGACTCTCATTTTGTTTTTTAAGATAATTACCGACAGCTTGAATAAGGTGGGTTTTTCCCAAACCAGTGTTACCATAAATAAAAAGCGGATTGTAGTTGGTGCCGGGAGTTTTGACTACGGCTTGGGCGGCGGCGTAAGCTACTTCATTGAACGGTCCCACCACTAGTGACTCAAAAGTGTACTTGGGATTTAAGTTACTTTCACGATTAATATAAAGCTCATTTAGCCCCAACTGATCCATTTGGATTTGCTTCACATTACTGTTTTCTTGGCCAACTTTATTTTTGTCTTCCAATCGAGAGATGATATATTCTAAATTTCTAACCTCCGGAGAGACATCTCTCAAGGCCTTAAGAATAGATTTATGATACTTATTGATCAACCAATCTCTAACAAAAGTATTGGGAACACTTAGGTGGACAACGCCCTGATCTTGTTTGAAAATAAAAGTATTTCTAAACCAGGTACTAAAATTGGCCTTGGAGACATTAAGCTCTATTTCCACTAGGGTGCTATCCCAAAGTTTTTTATTGTCTACCATATTATTGCTATTATATCCCTAAGGAGGAGCAACAACAAAACTAAAAATACTGTGCATAAGTTGTGAATTGTGTGGATAAAGGTTGCTCGGCTTTGCCATTATGGAACACGATATAACAAGTACAATATTAACTCCTCGGCTCGTTCATGGGAAAATGGTATTTTCCCATGACTCTCGCCCTCGTCCCGCGTTCCGCTTCGGACAACCAGACCCGTGTGGGTTCCGCCTGCCTGCCGGCAGGCAGGTAAGTTTCCAGAATGACAATGCCTCGCTTGGCTGAAAATACAAATACGAAAAACTAACCAGTGGTCCAGGAAAAGTATAGCCTATTTATTTTTGATCAAACAGTATACAGGGGGGAAATTTCGTATCCAGATACACCCAGCACCTATTTATACTCATTACCTGAGAAAATGCCGATGAAGGTTATTGAACTTCTCGTTAAGTAAATGGGGTTGATGAGCATAAATAAGTGCTGGGTTGAAGTTTATTTAAAATAATGTATAATTCACCCTATCGAGTAAAAATTGCCAAGCAATTTTAAAAATCTAATGATTTTTACTCTATAGGGTAAATTATGTCTCAAACTTATAAACCCAAAAATAGAAAAAGGAGTAAGACTCATGGTTTTTTAGTAAGAAGCAAGACCGCGCAAGGTAAAAAGGTGATTAAGAGAAGGCGGAGGAAAGGCCGAGCTAAATTAGCAGTTTAGGAGGTAAACATACAAATCAACGAATAATGCGAATGACTACGAATAAGCCCCAATAACCTGAATTCGTGTTATTTGTAACTATTCGTAGATTGGTATAATTCGCATATTTCGTATGTTAAACTCCCAAAGGCGTATTGATAAGGGCCTCTTTGATCAAATAATAAAAAGAGGTTTTTCGGTCTACACGCCTCTTTTGTCGCTGTCTTTTCTCCCCTCCCCTCTCATTACTACCGGGAGCCGTTTTGCCATAGTGGTATCGGCGAAGGCGCTTAAGATGGCTGTAGATCGCAATAAATTAAAAAGACGGGGTCGTCATGCTATTTATAAAAACCTAAATCGGATTAAGAATGGGTTTTTGTGTGTTTTTTTCTGTAAAAAAAAGATGTTCAGCTTACCATTTAAGGATTTCGAAGAAACAATGCTAAAATTGTTAAGTCAGGCCAATTTATTAAGGTAAACATACGAATTAACGAACTAATGCGAATAATACGAATGGCTGCGAATAGCCCTAAGAACTGATTTGTATTATTCGTAACCATTCGTAGATTGGCATCATTCGTATATTCGTATATTAAATTCAAATGTTTAACGCCCTATTTTACCAGCCCTTATATAACGCTCTAGTCTACCTAAGTTCCATTGTTCCTGGCAACAATATTGGCCTAGCCATAATTCTCTTAACTCTTTTAGTTAAGATTGTTTTGTTGCCTCTTTATCATAAAGCGGCCACTACCCAGGCAAAAATGAGAAAAATTGAGCCGGAAATCAACCGTCTGAAAGACCTCCATAAAGATAATAAAGAAGAATTGGCCAAAAAAACTCTGGAACTCTATCGTTTACATCAAGTCAATCCATTTCTTAGTATTGTTATTATTTTTATTCAACTACCTATTCTGATTGCCCTATTTTATGTTTTTCAAAATAACTTCGTTTTTGAACCCAAACTTCTGTACTCTTTTGTTACGGTCCCGCCCCACCTCGTTACTACCTTATGGGGGATCAGTATGACAGCCAAAAGTATAGTTTTGGCTGTTTTGACCGGATTGACTCAATTTGTGCAAATGCAAATTGCTCTACCGAAACTAGCCAAACCGGAGACAGGCAAAGCTGATTCCTTTAAAGATGATTTTGCCCGCAGTATGAATTTAAATATGAAATACTTTATGCCGGTCCTGATTGCCTTTTTCGCTTACAACCTTTCATCGGCCATTGGTCTATACTGGGTTACCAGTAATATCTTCTCCATTGGGCAGGAGATTTACGTTCGTCTTAAAATCAAGAAATAATTTTTAACGTCCCACCTTAAGAGTGGTAGTTGCTATGGGAGAAGAAGTGGCCACAGAAGTGGTGGCTTGTTTTCCTGGTAAGATACTACTACTAGGGACGGGAAAAGCGTCTTTCAGATCAGCCATCCATAAAGTATTGTCTGTTTTATTGGTTAGAAATAGATAGTCACCGTTTTTATTCAGGAAGAGATTAACTCCGTCCAACCCCTCTCCGCCCTTAACCGTTAGGTTTAAAGTTTGCTTCAGACTGCCATAAACGGCATCCACTACCCATAAATTATCAGTAAAAGAAACCTCTCCGCGATACCAGTTTTCAATACTCACATCTTTTGGCAGGGAAACGGGAGCAGCACAGTAAATTTTTTTGGCGTCCTTTGTCCAGACGCATTTCTCCGGATAAGTGTTGATCCCTAAGGGAGTATCTTGGCTGGGATTTCCTATTTGCAAAAGATTTAAAGAAGCCCCCTTCCCTACCGTATAAATGACTTTTTTAAGGTCCGGGCTAACTAAAGCGGAGAGATCATCTCCTTCCAACATCTTGGTCAAAACGCCAGTCTTAAGATTTAAATAATAGAGATAGCCGATTATGCCTAGAGCCGGTTTAGTTTGCAAAACAACGATATTATCCTCCGGCCAACTCGCCAGCCATTCGGAGAAGGGTGAACGGAAAACCAGTTTTTGATTTTTTAGATCCCAGTCCGAGACAAAACCCAACACTCCATCGGCCCCTTTGGTCAAATAAAATACCTTGTCGTGACGAGGCGATACGGCCAAATCCAAGATGCTTAAATTAAGCGGTTGACCTGTGAGTTCTATTGGCTTGTCTATACTACTGGTGCTAGTGATGAAGTTTGATTTAAAAGCTCCGGCAAAAAGTTCTAAGCCATTATCTAGGCCGTGATAGGCCAGTACCTTGACACTATTCTTATCCCATCCCCAATAGGACTGATAAACTGTTGGTAAGGAGGAATTAGTCAAATGGCTAATCGCCAAATTGGCGGAATCTACTTTATAGATATTTCCACTGGCTCGATCAATGAAAACCGGTGTGGAGGTTCCATTTAGAGTGACAATATCCGCTCCTCCGATCGGGTTATTACTAATTTGAGTTAAAACACCATAATTGCTTAGGTTAGATTGACCGGGGATCGGACTGTTGATTAAGGACTCACCGGCTGGCATTCCCGCATCAGTCCCGATTGGTCCTACATTGGCATTGTTCCCCCTTCCGATCGGAAAGAGATTTCTAATATTTTCTAAAACGCTTGGTCCGGAAGATGGGGAGGGAGTGTTGGTTACCGCCCAATAAAGCCAGGCACCTATTCCCAGAATTAAGACGGAGATTATGATGATCAGGATGTTTTTTTTCATGGGGAGTAACGAGGATGTTTTAAGAGGGCAATGTTACTGAACAGGAAGAGTCGGTGGCGACATTGAGGTTAAGAAACTTATTACATTTCCAATCCACCAAATTGGGATTAATGGTGTGTAAAATCAGCCAAGAAGTCAGGGCAATCAAGAGGCCAAACAGGGCTCCCTTAATGACATCTTTGCCGTCCGCTTTCGATCCGGGGACATTGCTGAACATATACTCTAGGGCTCCACGCACAATTCGATAAATGGCCAGGATCACGATGACTGTTAAAATGGCATTGTACATCAGGTTAAAATAATCGCTAAGATTGGCTGGTTGAGCACCTCCAATAACATCCGGTTCCAGCAACTGATATTTGGCGGGTGAGGAAGTCGTCGCAGCGCTCTGTAAGGTGGTAGCTACTACTGGGAAAATTGGCCAAAGCAAGCTACCGGCCATGGTAATCACGGCCATTACTAGCGCCAATTGGTGAGAACAGTTACCTTTTTTTATTAGTTTAGCGCTTTGGCTATTCATAAATTGGCTAGAAGCTTGATTTCTTGTTTAAATTAATTACCACTCCGGCTTGAGCTGATTGGAACCAGTTGACCGCATCTTTTACCAAGACGGCGACATTGACTGTTCCGGCGGAACCTCGGTCTTGTTGGAAAGACATCTGACGCCGATCGGTAGAACTTGCCGTAATCGGTCGTCCATTCATTTGCCAATTGTAGGAGAGCTGGTTAGCCATCACATCCGGGAGGGAGAAAAAATATGGTTCAACTTGTAAGGCGATTTCTGGTGTGCTCAAGTCAATACTGGTTAAGGCCCGCTGATATTGCATACCAACCAGTGGTTTGTTTTCATAAACCAGGATTTGAGGATTGGAGGTAGGGATGTTGATATCCTTAGAAATTAGCAGTTGCCCGAATAGGTCATAGATGTTTAGAGTTAAGCTTATCTTACCTCCCGGCTTCTCGGCCTGAATTGTCAGATAGTTTACCCCGGGCTTGCCGGCTGATAATCGAGAAGAACCATTTTGCCATTTAAAAACCAACTGATTGAGGCCAAGCGGTTGCCCGTCGGCGGCAAAAATGTGCGGGATAGCGACAATTTTAAGCTGGCTATCGGAAGAGGGCTGGCTATGCCCCTGATAAAAAGGCGGGACATAAGTATTGGCTTCCCATAAAATGTCCACACTACCCGCGGTAAAGGTAAAATTTTTCTCAATGTTTCCGCCGCTAAGAGCGGTGATGGAAGCGCTAATTTCTTTGGTGCTGCCCAAAGATCCCATAGTAAAAGAAAAAGAGCTTTGCCCTATGAGAGCGGGATAAGTTTTGCCATCTTCGGACCAGCTAATACTGCTGGTCTCTAAATCTGCGGAGTAACTCCCGAGAGAAATGTTGACAGTCTCGTTGGGACCGGGGCTTCCGGGATAAACATTGGCCTTCACCTCTCCCCCACTGGTTGTTTCAGTATAAGCCAACACCGGCCAAGGGGCGAGGAGTAGAAAGATGACGAGACATTTAACAAAACTTTTTTTCATTTAATTTTTATTAGCGACGTAGAGCGAGAGAAATGGGAAAGCTCTCTTTCACATTTCCGAGCCGAGGAGTCTAATATTGTATCCGTTACATTATATCACTTTTTGTCTGCGGCTAATCAATTCTCGCAATATCTCTTTATCTTAAATTACAAAACTCTTATTCGGCAGCAGGCTTTTTAGGGTACGGGTTTTTTGAAGCTTAAAAAACCCTGAAGTTTTCCCTGCCTGCCGGCAGGCAGGGGCTCGTCAGCCTCAAAACCCCCTAAAAAGTCTCTACCTCAACAAGTTTCGTAATTCAAAGTTTTTTAATACCTAAATCGTTTGATCCTGGGCGGCCGCAAGATCCTCTTTAGCTTTTCTGATGGCCAATAATTGCGAGGGATCAGAAGTGATGATCTGGTCTTCCGTGTAAGAGGCAATAATTTTGATGGCGACGTGTTTCAGACCGGCAAAGAAAATTCCTTCTCCTACCCCCGATTCCAGCAATAAGTACTTTTCCTCGTCCGTTAAATTAAAAGTTTTTTGAATCAGGTCAATGGCTGCCGGTGATTGTTTAAGCAAGAGCTGGATAGAAGAGTTGGTAATGATCGGCACGCCATATTGGGACCGCAGGAAGTCTCCCACGTCTTGAGTGATGGTGGCGACTCCCAAATAGTATTTTCGGCCGCGCTTAACCAAAGAGAAAAGGAAGGAGGCTGTATCTTCCGTTTTCATCATCCACCAGGCTTCATCCACAATCAGCAGCCGCTTTTTCAGATTGCGTCGCACCACATTCCAGATGTGATGCATCACAATATACATAGCGACCGACTTTAGCTCATCTTCCATATCGCGGACGGAAAAGACGACGAATTTTTTGTTGATGTCTACATTAGTTGGTTTGTTCAAGAAGCCGGCCCAGGTGCCTTGGGTGTATTTAAGCATTCGTTGGGCCAGCGACTCCCCTCCTTCCATCCCCGCCAGTACCATTTCCAGGTCGGAGAGAAGGGGGGCCGGCTTGTTGGTGAAATCAGCATCAGGCGTGATATCCTTCATGGCATAAGTTTCCGTGATGGCGCTGTCCATAATGGAGTCTTCTTCGGGGGTGAGACCGCCCAGCATAATGCGAAACAAGCCGACCAGGTTAATGATGTTCCCGCGCAGGACATCAGCCGGCGACTCGTCTTCGCGCGCGTAGGGCAGATCAAAGGGGTTAATGTGGTGTTCAGAGGTTAAGGAAATATTGAAATAGCGCCCACCGACGGCTTCCGACAGGAATTCGTACTCTCGTTCGGGGTCAATAACGATGACATCCGTGTCAAACATTAAGCTTCGGACGATTTCCAGTTTGGTGGCGTAAGATTTTCCCGCACCGGATTTAGCAAAAGTTACCGAATTGTAGTTTTCCAGCGAGAAACGATCAAACAGGACCAAGGAAGAATTGTGGCGATTGATGCCGTAAAGAACTCCTTTGTTGGAGGTTAGGTCAAAGGAGACAAAGGGAAATAAACTGGAAAGTGGTGAGGAGTTAAGTTTGGAACAAATATTAAGTAAATCGGTGCAGATGGGGATAACACTTTTAAAGCCTTCTTCCTGTTGAAAAAGAGCCGGTTTGGTATAAACCAACTTGGCATCCAGAATGGATTTGATCTCGGTCTCAATGTGATTTAATTCGTCTATATTATCGCCATAAATTGTCAGGTAAAGGCAAACATCAAAGATTTTTTCTCTCGCCTGTTGCAATTCATCTCGTAATTTCTCAATATCTTGATAGGCGATATCCAATACCGGGTCACGCACCAGACCTTTCTTTTCTTTTTCGGAAATTTGACTGGCTACCTCGGCCACTTTTTTCTGTAACTGTTTCAGAGCGATCGTGGTGTCTATCGGCTTAATGATCATAGAAACATCAAAAACTTTATCCAGGTTAATGATGGGTGAAAACCATCCTTCCGACAAGAATCTGGGGTAGGACATGACAAAAAAAGTGCGAGCGATTTTAGCCCCCAAGTTGATATTATTGGGGTCAATCTTAAGAGCGGAGGGGGCAATTAAATCCCTAAGCTCCAAAATACCCATCCGATAAATATCAGCTGGCAAGATGGGTAATGCCGCCTGGGTCTCTCGTTTTTTTGGGCCGAAGCCAAATAATCCCATATAGACAATTAATTACTAGTCATGGGTGGCGTGACTATGCCTCCCAAATTAGGAACTTCGCTCTCTCCCGGATTGAAAATCTTAAAGTATAATTCCACTAATTCTTCCGTCCCCAATTGAGCGATGCGGATACCAGACCGAGATAATCCTTGTTCTACCACTTGGGCTCGCTGCTCCAGTTGAGTTTTATGCTCCTGAAATTGCTTCAGTACTTCTTCGGAATAGCCGCTGTCTTTTCCTCGGCCGATTAGTTTGGATAAAAAGCTTCCACTTCCCGCTTGCAAGATCGTTACCTCATAAGGGATAACTATAAAGAATGATTTAGTCATAATATTAACCGATTCCGTGAAGTTTTTAATAAACGCTATATACTCCCGAGTTTGAACCTTAATCAAGTCATTAGATTGCTCCTTCAGGCGATCTTCTAAAGTTTTTAAATAGGGGTTAATGTCCAGTCGCCGCGATTCCAAGACAATTTGCACCGAAAAATCAAGGGAGTTTAAGAAATCCTGATACTGCATCAAAATTCCCATCTGTTCATCCGGTGATTTAAGGGCAAAATTGATGGAAGAAGCGATTAACACCATGCGCAAACTGCCATCCTTTAAAATGGCAACCCCGTCACGGATCTCCTTGATCGGCACGAAATCTTG
>JBBUAE010000053.1:0-2188 GCA_038061005.1 Patescibacteria group bacterium
GAAACGACGGCAATCGCTATGACAGCGCCTTCTTCTTTGTGCGCTAGCTCAGACGCTGATTGGTAAAATTAGACAAAATCCTCAACTATGTTTAGTGATAATCCGCCTATCCCCACCTATAGTCTTAAAGACAGAAAAATTTCTGCTGATATTTTAAAGTACATCCCGGAAGAAAGCGCCGCTTATTACCAATTTATTCCGCTGGCTGTTAAGGAAGGGGTGCTAGAGGTGGGAATGGTGGATCCGGACAATATTGAAGCCAAAGATGTTTTGCAATTTATTTCTACCGCCAACGACACTCCTTTTAAAGTTTATAAAATTTCCAAAGAAGATTTAAATCAGGCCCTGGAAGGTTATAAGGGTCTGGGCGGAACGGTGAGCCGAGCGGTGGGAGAATTCGTGGCTACCGCCGAAGAAGATCTGAAAAACCTCAAGGCCTACAAAGAGAAGGGTGATGAAAATAAAGCTAGTATCATAGAAGACGCGCCAGTAACAAAGATTGTCTCGGTTATTTTGCAATATGCCATTACCGGTGCGGCATCAGATATTCACATTGAGCCGGAAGCGGACAAAATTCGCGTCCGTTTTCGCGTCGACGGCGTTTTGCATACCAGTTTGACCTTCACTCTTAACGTGCATGATGCGGTAGTGGCGCGCATCAAAATAATGACCAATATGAAGTTGGACGAAAAACGCAAACCGCAAGACGGCCGTTTTTCCGCTAAAATTGAGGGACGAAAAATAGATTTCCGCGTCTCTACTTTGCCGACTTATTTTGGAGAGAAAGTCGTGATCCGTATTCTGGACCCGGAAAATAAATTAGTTACTTTCGAATCTCTTGGACTCACTGGCGCTAGTTTAGAAGCCGTCAAGCGGGCTATTGTAAAACCATACGGCCTAATCCTCTTGACCGGCCCGACTGGTTCCGGTAAAACGACCACTCTTTATTCCATGTTATCTCAAATGGATCGGGAGAAAAACAATGTTGTCAGTTTAGAAGATCCTATTGAATACGGCATTCCGGGTATTAACCAATCACAGGTGCAGCCGGAGATTGCTTATACTTTTGCCAATGGTTTGCGTTCTATTTTGCGCCAAGACCCAGACATCATTATGGTGGGGGAAATCCGTGATCGGGAGACGGCTCGGCTAGCTATTCAAGCGGCCTTGACCGGCCACCTGGTCTTATCTACCTTGCACACCAATAATTCTATCGGAGTCGTCCCGCGCCTGATTGATATGGGGATTGAGCCATATCTTATTCCGCCGACTCTAATTATGGCTTTAGCCCAGCGTCTGGTGCCGCGACTTTGTGATGATGCCAAAGTGACTTTGCCGGTGGATGAGAGTATTAAAATGATGCTGGAAAAGCAGTTTTCTGACTTGCCAGTGGAATACCGCGCTAAGATTACCATTCCAGCTAATGTTTATAGAGCGGGAAGTTCGGCTACCTGTCCGGCCGGCACCAAGGGGCGGATTGGTGTATTTGAGATTATGGAAATGGATCGGGATCTGGAAAAACTCATCCTGACTTCCCCCGGGGAAAATGAAATTTATGAACACTTGCGCCAGAAAGGATTCTTAACCATGAAAGAAGATGCGATCGTTAAAGCGGGACAGGGGCTGGTTTCTTTTGATGAAGTAAACAAATTGTAGAGGCCCGAGGGTAAAAATCCCTTTCGCATTGTTGTCTAAAGCTGTATAATTAAATTCAACCATGAATGAGGACGGACAGAAAAAAAGAATTTTAATCATCGATGACGACAAGTTCTTGCTGGATATGTATTCCATCAAGTTTTCCGAACAGAACTTTGAGGTGTTGGCTTTACCGTCGGCCATCCTAGCCCTGGAAAAAATAGAGGGAGGCTATGCGGCTGATGTCATGCTGGTAGATATTATTATGGAGAAAATGGACGGCTTCTCTTTTATTAAAGAGATCAGGAGTAAAACACTCTGTCCGGCGGCAGCCATGATCATTTTATCCAATCTAGGCCAACAGGAGGATGTGAACCAGGGGCGCGAATTGGGAGTCGATGGCTATATTATTAAAGCCAGTGCGACACCGTCGGAAGTGGTGGCCAAAGTTGAGGAGATCATAAAAAACAAAAAATAGCCTTTATTTTTAATTCATTCACCCTGTTAAGTAACTTTAAATCTTTTGATATGCGCTATACATATGTGTTATTAT
>JBBUAE010000054.1:0-1966 GCA_038061005.1 Patescibacteria group bacterium
GGGGGGTGTGGGGGGAATTCCGCCGCGCCCGAGCGTTCCGCCGGAGCGAAGCGGCGAGGCCGTCAGTTCCGTTCAAAATGGGTTCGTGCAAAGTTTAGAATTGAGCACTTTATATTATATTCTATATAGTGGGAGAGAGGGAATCGAACGGGAAGGGGTCGGGAAACGGGAGTTTTCCCTGCCTGCCGGCAGGCAGGCGTGGAGGAAGGCAGGAGCGGAGCGACGTTGGAAAACCGTGGGTTTCCAAGATTGAGAGATATCCCCCTACCCGCACAGTTTTTATATTTTACTCCAAATTCTAGACCACCAAGATGGGGTGGAAGTCGGCATCGCTGTCGTATTGCTGGCCTCGTTATCATCTCCGATGACAATCGTGATCACTTTTTCTCCCTCCTTGACCACCGAAAAATTATTGCGAATGGCTTCATCCAAACCCTGATCGGTCTTTAATTTCTCCACTTCGGACGCTAGTTTGGCTTGGCGAGCCTCTAAATTACTCAATTCTCGGGCGGTGGCCACCCGGTTTTGTTCCGCTAACTGATTTTTAAAATAGATATCCCAAACTGCTTTGGCCAGAATGACGGTAATTATTAAGAATCCAACAATGATCAAACCGCGATGGAGATAGTTCTGGCGTGGTATTTTCTTCGCTTGAAAGTTTTTCATATCTGAATTATACTATTATTTATGTTATTGAGTAGCAAACATAAAAAGAGTCTCCAGCTCATTTCCGCCATTATCGGCATTTTAGTGATCATCAGCATGGTTTTGATGTTTTCCGTCAGCTATACCTTATAGTAAGTTTTTCAAATTTCCGCGTCATTTCTGCACTTGTCCGTGTCTAGTCCGCATCAGACTTCATCATCTTGATAAACACCTCCGGGGGAATACTCACTTTCCCCATTTTTTGCATGCGCTTTTTGCCCTTCTTTTGCTTTTCGCGCAACTTCATTTTACGAGTAATGTCACCACCATATAAATAATCAGTTACATCTTTGCGCCTGGCCGAAATGGAACGAGCAGCTAAAATTCGTCCCAACGCTTTGACCTGAATTTTTACCACAATTAGTTGCTGGGGAATTAATTTTTTCAGTTTCTCGGCTATATCTTGAGCTTCGCGCTCCACTCGCTGGCGCGCCACAATGCGCGAAAAAGCCGGCACTAATTCTTCGCCAATTAAGACATCCATTCGTACCACGTCCGCTTCTCTTCGATCTAAAAGTTGATAAGAAAAAGAAGCAAAACCAGATGAGACACTTTTAATCTCATCAAAAAAATTTCGCATTAACTCACGCAGGGGCATTTCTATATCTAGTGAGGTACGGTCCCCACTGAAAGTTTCCGTCGCCATGATTACCGCCTCGTGTTCGTGCAACAACTGCACGATGTGTCCAAGATACAAACCCGGGGTAATAATTTTGACGCTGATCCAGGGCTCAAAAATCTGATAATCCTTATTTTCTTCCGGAAACAGTTGGGGCGAATAAATCATTTTTCGTTCCCCAGTACGGGTGTTTAATATTTCATAGCTGATGGTTGGGGTAGCCACGATTAAATTCAGATTAAATTCCCGCCGCAAGCGCTCGGTAATAATTTCCAAATGAAGCATGCCCAGAAAGCCAGAGCGGAAACCGCGTCCCAGCGTACCAGACGCCTCCTCTTCAAAGGAAATGGAAGCATCGGAGAGTTTAAGCCGTTCTAGGGCCTGTTTAAACAAAGCAAAGTCATCCTGGCTGGCTGGATAAATAGAAGCCCAAACTACCGGCCGCGGTGTCAGATAACCAGCAACAGCCGGCAAAGGATGGCTTGATTTGGTTAAAGTGTCGCCGACCCGCGCTTCACCCGGCTTTTTAATGCCCGTCACCACATAACCGATCTCACCGGCCAATAATGATTCCGTCGGTTGTTTACTCGGGGAAAAAGTCCCGACCGCTAAGGTGGTAAAGTTTTCACCACTGGCCACGAA
>JBBUAE010000055.1:0-4016 GCA_038061005.1 Patescibacteria group bacterium
ATTGAGAGCCGAGTTGTATGATAGTAGTCATCGGGCACCGTGATTATGCCGAGGTCCACTAGCAGGGTGAACTTTCCCGTCGGTTCGACCGAAGGCGCAGGTTTAAGCTTTTTGGTGTCGCCGAACCGTGCTTCCCGATCGTCTGAAGAGAGGTTGTTAAATCGCTCCCATTGACCGAGGGTAATCTGACCGTTTCGCACTTTTTGGAGGGTGTCGATTTGCAAACCAGCCAGCTTGGCCGTATTTGCGTCGATGTTTAAAGTACTCATCGTTTTAGTCCTCTTTCAGAGATCTTGATTATGGCTGATTTAACCATAATTCTTACTATTGTTAAGTATATACCCTAATTTGTATTTTGTCAAGTCTGCCAGCTGGCCAAAATTAAGCATATAATTGGCCTGTATGATTCGCGCAAAAAAGTCCTTAGGGCAAAATTGGCTGAAGTCTCAAGCGATTTTGGCGGATATTATTGAGGCGGGAGAGGTAGAAGCAGGGGATATGGTACTTGAAGTAGGCCCGGGGCAAGGAGTTTTGACCGAACAACTACTCAATACCGGCGCTCAAGTGATAGCGGTGGAAAAAGATGATCGGTTGATTGATTTTTTAACCGCCAAGTTTCACTTGGGAGTTAAACTCCCAAGTGAAAAAAGAGGGAATCTAACGCTAATTCACGACGATATTTTGGAATTTGATCCAGCCAAAGCCGGATTAAAAGCGGGAGAATATAAAATTATCGCTAACTTGCCTTACTACATCACCGGCCAATTCTTGCGCCAAACTTTAGAATCCGCTGGCCCGCCCTCCTTAATGGTTTTGATGCTGCAAAAAGAAGTGGCCGAACGGATCATTGGTTCTCCTCACCCACTTGGGAGCGAAGCTCCCAAGTTGAAAGAAAGCATACTCTCTATCAGTGTTAAGGCTTACGGCACAGTAAAATATATTAAAACCGTACCGAAAAAATACTTTTCGCCCCAACCTAAAGTGGACTCGGCTATTTTAAAGATTGATCGCATTTCCAAAAACTTTTTTAATGATTTGAGCGAGCCAAAATTTTTTGCCCTGGTGAAAAAGGGCTTCGCGCAAAAACGTAAAATGCTTAAGGGCAATCTAAAATGCCCGTTGGCTGTATTAAATCAGTGTAGCATAGCGGCCAAGGCGAGAGCGGAAGAACTAAGTTTGAGAGAGTGGAAATGTCTGGCAAAATCCGTGCCTCAAAAAGTTTGTTGCCAAAAAAGAATTTTGTAATTCAAAGAGAGTTAAGGGTTAAAAAATGTCAGAAATAATCAAATTGTTAACGAGCATTATTTTGTCGCTCCAAGCCCTGCTAGGAGCTAATTTGGCGACGATAAATAATCAACCAATACCAATGCCGGTTTTTTTCCCGACGCACGAAGTGGTCGGGACCCCGACTGAAACGTCGGGGTCTATGTATTATGCTACCACCACGATTTTAATCGGGAACACAAATCTAACGATAAAAATTGCCGACACTCCGGCCAAGAGAGAACGAGGGTTGTCCGGCACAGCGCCACTCACCGAGAACGAGGGGATGTTATTTATTTTTGACCAACCGAATTACTACCAATTTTGGATGAAAGACATGAACTATCCGCTCGATATTATCTGGGTAGATAATAATTATCAAATCGTAGACATCACTCCAAACCTGTCTCCCTCCACTTATCCGCAAACTTTCACATCTAAAAAATCGGCGGGCTTCGTTTTGGAAGTGTCGGCCGGTTTTAGCAAGAAAAATCAAGTGCGAGTAGGCGAAACGATTAAAGTGAAGTCCCCACCATAATAATTTTTTTACCGCTGCCAACTGGGTTGCACTTATCATGACGAAGAACATAACAGGTAACATCGTCGCCGTGAGTACCAAGAAGCCAGACACCGTCACGGGGAATTTGACGAAATTGATAGGTAACCGCGGTGTTCGGATTATACATCAAAGCCCGGGGTAGCCAAGGCGCGGCCGGAATGAGGTAAATCAAAGTGTAATTGCTACAAGTACAACGGATATGGCTGACGGTAAATCCACCAAAGGGGTCATTGCTAGCCAGAACAACGGCTGGTCCAAGGATAAGCCATCCCAAAAGACCACAGACAATCCCTAGCCGGAGAAGGCGTTTGATTTTAAGATTAAAATTTCTCATTGATTGATTAAGGTAAATAAGACCCCGTTACTGACACCGGTACTATTGGTCAAATAAAACCAAAGTTGTTGACCACCGACAGATGGTGAGTCATTGGAACATTCCCCGCAGGTGCCCGGTGGAGGATATTCATCCGGCCCACCGGCTCCCGGGTCAGTACTCGCATCGCCTACGACGGTGAATTTAATGGTCTTGCCGTCCGCGGATGACATATTATTTTCGCGGCTATACCCGGTGTACAGAGTGTTGCCAGTGGGAGAAAAACCACGGCCGGAAATAGTTACCAAAGTGCCGGGCTGGCCAGTGGATGGGTAAATTTTATCAATAAAAAGCGAGATGGAAGTTGGCGGAGCAGGCGGCAAGGTTAGACCGGTTAAAGAATTGGGCATATTTTGATTGGCGGAAGAATTTAAAGGAGTGGCTTGAGGAGTGGAAGTTGGGGAAGCATTTCCGACTCTGTTTTGTTCCACTTCCGCTGCAATCAATTTAGCTAATTCAGCGGCCAAAAGCCGCAACTGCTCGGAAATATAGGTAATCAAAAATTGACGCTGGCTCAAAGTTAGCCGGGAAAAGGTGTTTAAACCGCCACCTATTTGTTCGGCGTGTAAAACTGAGGCCGAAAACAGGAGAAAACAACCAACAATCAAAGGAGTAACAAGAGAAAATTTAATTTTTTTGCCCATGAATTTACCCTATTGGAGTAAAAATCTTTTACCTTGTGGGGTGAAGATTTTAAAGTTGCCTGGCAACTTTTACTCCATAGGATTCACCCTATGGAGTAAAAATTACTGTGTAATTTTAAAAATCTAACGATTTTTTACTCCATAGGGTGAATTATATCACAATTTTTATTTCTTAAGAACAGGTATCGCATTTTGTATTTGTATTTTCAGCTAAGCGAGGCATTGTCATTCTGGAAACTTACGCCTGCCTGCCGGCAGGTAGGGAACCCACACGGGTCTGGTGTCCGAAGCGGAGCGCAGGACGAGTGTGGGTGAGTAGAGAAAATTTTGCGCTGGCAAAATTTATCGTGTTCCAGAATGGCAAGGCTGAGTGGTATCCACAGATTGAGGTTATTTTTCCTATTCACTTGCTTAAAAAAAGTATATAATTTAGGGGAATTGTAGCCAAAATTTTGACCAACACTGCCAAAAAAGTTGCTATAGCGATTATCGTAATTCTAGTCCTAGCGATTGGCTGGTTTTTGTATCGTTCCTATCAACCCGCGAGCTCAATGGTCACAACTCCAATAACCACAAATAAGCCAGCAACCAGTGGTATGTCCGTCACTTCGGGAGGAGATAATTTAATTAATATTATCCAAAATAAACTGGACAATACCGAACCCGTGCTGGAATTAAACGGCAAAGCGATTACAGTTAAATATAAATTATCCGATTTAAAAACAGTCACTATCGCCGCCACCTCCAGTTTGAGAAATTACGGTTTGCAGGTAACACAAATCTTGAAGCCATTAGGAGTAGATCGCGAAAATGAAGCCAAAGTAATGTTATCTGCTTTGGATAATAAAGATTCTTCTAAAATTAACAAGGTCGCCGACTCCCAGGCAATGTACCAAAATATCGCCACCAATTTAGCCAAACTACCGGCTCCTAAAGGGGTAGCCAGTATCCAACTAAAAATCGTCAATGATGCCGCCATGATGGCCTTGCTTTTGTCTAATATGTCCCAAGTACTGAATCAACCAGTACTGGCTTTGCAAAGTTCCCAACAATATATGCGGATTCAGCCAGTTTTTTATACTGATTTAGCGGCTTTAAATAAATATCTCTTAGATCGAGGGGTTAAATTCAGCACCCAGGAAAGTTTACCGATTACCGTCAATTTAGCGAATTAATA